>JAZUBJ010000001.1:0-5823 GCA_045638445.1 Bacilli bacterium
TAACTTATTTGTTTTAAGTTATGTTTATAATAAGAAGGAGAAAACTTATGAAGAAGGATAAGAGAATGTTTATTACTGTAAGTATTATTATTGTTATAGTTCTTGTAGTAGTATATTGTGTTATTAGAAGTTTTGGTCATAAAGAGATAAAATCTTATAATATAGAATCTATTAATAATTTGATGATTAATGGTTATGATAATGTTAGAGAAATGGATTTTATTGATATTACTACTTTATTTGGTATTGATATTTCTGATAGAGAGAATTCATTGTTTGTTACGAATGTTGAAGATTTATCTAATGGAATAAATAAGGATACTATGTTAGTAGTTGTTATGAATACTGATAATACAAAAGAATATTATGATATTTTTCAAAGTTTTCTTGATTCTTATAAGTTTAATACTTTTGATAAAGAAACTCTTGATTATTATGATAAAGTAATTATTAAAGAAGGAGATGGATTTGTTTATTTCTTGATGGGTAGTGACCCTGTTATGCTTGAAAAAGAGATAAATAGTTTCTATTATTAAGGAAAGTGTAAAATACTTTCCTTTTTCTTTTAATTATTTTTAATTATGTGGTATTATTATTTTAGGTGATAAATATGTTAAAGGATAAAGTAGCTATTGTAACAGGAGGTACTCGTGGAATTGGTCTTGAAATAGTAAGAACATTCCTTAAAAATAATGCTAAAGTTGTATTATTTGGTTCAAGAGAAGAATCTGTTAACAAAGCATTAGAAGAATTAAAAAATGAAAATCAAAATTATGAGGTTAGTGGATATTATCCAGATTTAACTAGTATAGAGAGTGTAAAAGAAGTATTTGAGAAAGTTAAAAATCAATATGGAAGAATCGATATTTTAGTTAATAATGCTGGTGTATCTTCAAGTGTTCCATTTGCTGATTATACAATGGAAGAATATGATAGAGTAATGGATATAAATGTTAAATCATTATTTGTTTGTTCAAAAGTTGCTCTTGACTATTTAAAAGAGACTAAAGGTAATATTATTAATACAAGTTCTATGGTTAGTATTTATGGTCAACCTGCTGGTGTAATGTATCCAGCTAGTAAGTTTGCTGTTAATGGATTTACAAAGTCTTTAAGTCGTGAACTTGCTCCACTTGGAATAAGAGTAAATGCTGTAGCTCCTGGTATTACTGAAACTGATATGGTTAAGAATTTACCTGAAGCTATGATTGAACCATTAATTAAGACAATTCCTCTTGGAAGAATTGGGACTCCTAGGGATATTGCTCATGCTTGTTTATATTTAGCTAGTGATATGGCTTCTTATGTTACTGGTGAAGTGTTACAAGTTGATGGTGCTGCTAGAAGTTAATGAGAAAAATAAAGATTGGAAGTATATATAAGCATTTTAAGGGTAATGAATATAAGGTTATTGACATAGTAAATGATTGCGAAAGTGAAGGAAATAATATAAAAAAAGTTGTAATTTATGAAGCAATGTATGGAAATAATGAAAGATGGGCTAGAAAATATGAAGATTTTAGTTCTCTTGTAGATCATGAAAAATACCCGGAAATAAGCCAAAAATATAGATTCGAAGAAGTGAAGCACAAATAACTAAAAAAGTCAAATTGACAAAAATATTTAATTTGATAAAATAGTTCTACCATTTTTGAAGTGGTAGAATTTTTTTTAAAAGGAGATTTGTGAAAACAATGACACAAACAAAAAAAATTAAGGAAGCTTTAAATAAAGTTTTTCTTAATAATGATACTGTTTTTATTGTTCCGCATTATCATCCAAATCCGGATTTTGATGCTTTAGGAGCAGTATTTGGTATCTCATTAATTTGTAAAAAGAATAAAAAGAAAGCTTATATTATTATTGATACTGATATTAATAAGTTTGGCACTGAGGAGAGAAAGGTAGTAGAATATTTGGCAGAAAAATTTACTGTTATTAATTCAAAAGAAGCAAGTGAATTAATGACAAATAAGAGTGCTATGGTGGCTGTTGATGTTAGTAGACATAATTTACTTTCAGAAGGGATAAATGGTTTAATACCAAGATTTAATGAAATATTTGTCTTGGATCACCATAAGGAAGATGAACATGTAATTAATTGTGATTATAAATTTATAGATCCAGAGTTATCTAGTACATGTGAGGAAATAACAAGGTTACTTGTTGCTTATAATGTAAAATTTACTCCAGGAATTGCAAACTGTTTAGTTGCAGGTATTGCGCTTGATACAAATAAGTTTACAAATAATGCAAAAAATGCCTTTTCTATTGTTGGTGAACTTATAGCTAAGGGTGCTGACCCAACAATTGTTAATAATATGTTTGCTGAAGATTATGAGTCTGATAAAAAAATGCTACATATTGTTAATGAAGTTTCATTTCCGACTCATGTTTATGCAGTTGCAGGATGTACTAATGATAGGATGATTTATAAACCAGAAGATATAGCAAAAGCTGCAGATTATTTATTAAAATATCGTATTCTTGCTTCGTTTGCTCTTGGATATATAGATGAAGATACTATATCTATAAGTGCTAGAAGTAAAGGTGGAGTTGATGTTTCTGCTATAATGAGATGCTTTGGTGGTGGAGGAAATGAACATTCAGCTGCTGCTAGAGTAAAAGGTATGAGTATTGATGAAGTAAAATTTCAGTTAGAGTATTTATTAAATCCATGTACTTATTTAAGTGGTGGAGACTTAAA
The DNA here is from genome assembly GCA_045638445.1 of Bacilli bacterium. Classification (GTDB taxonomy): domain Bacteria; phylum Bacillota_I; class Bacilli_A; order RF39; family UBA660; genus CAG-1000. Next base: position 2,708 of record JAZUBJ010000001.1, read on the forward strand.
TATTGATAGTGGAATGACTTTAAGATTAAGAAAATAGTGTAAAAGAGTATTTTATTACTCTTTTTTTTTTGCTAAAATGAGTTTAGGAGAAAAAATGAAAAAGAAAGATTATTATATTTATAAAATGGATATATCATATTTAAATGTTGTATCTATTGTTTTATTGTTTGGTTTACTTATTTTTAATCAATATGTAGTTAAATATAATTTGTTTAATAAAATACTTGAAATGAATAATCTGTTTGATTTATTATTCTTATATTTTATTTATACGGTTATTCATGAATTATTACATTCTTTTTCATATGTATTAAATGGTGCTAAATTTAAAAAAGTTATATTTGGTGTTATGCTTGAAAAAGGGATTTTATATTGTTTATGTAAGCAAAATATTAGTAAAAAGAATATTTTATGTTCATTGTTAACTCCTTTTTTTGTAATAGGTGTTTTTACGTACATAATAGGTGTTTATTTTGATGTACCATTACTTGTTGCGTTGTCTATTTTGAATATATCGGGTTGTAGTGGAGATTTAGTGATGTTTAGCTTTATTTCTAGATTAAAGAATATTGAATTTACTGAGTTTGATGATGCGACTAGTTTTGCTTTATATTCTTCAATGGATCTTTCAAAGTATAAGCATAAAGGTCTTAAGTATGTTGGAAAAAGGGATTCAGTGTTACGTAAAGATATGAAAAAGATTGTAATTAGTAGAGTATCACTTGCTATTATATTATTTATGTTTGTTTTATTATTCTTTTAATTATGGTAAAATAAGAATAGGTGATAATATGAAATGTATAGTAGGAAATAAAGAGATTGAAGTTGAAGTAATAGGTGGGTTTAAGATAGATGAACTTGAGAAAGAGTATTCTATTTGTGTTTATGACGATGATAAAAATAGTGATAAAGTTATGATTAGTATTATGGAAATTGAAGATGGGAATTTAGTTAGTATTCCTGAAGAAGAGAAAGAAATAGTACTAGCATTTTATGAGTCTTTTAAAGAAAGTATATTAGGTGGTGAATAATATGGAAACATATCCAGATGGTATTTATTTATATGAGTCTAGAGATTCAGTAGAAAAAATGAAAGAAGAGCTTGCTAAAAAGGAGAAAAACTTCCAAACTATGCAGAATGTTGGGAATGTTTTAACTCAAATTGGTTCTCCTGTACTTGTTGGTTCTTTGGTTTCTCCTTTTGATATAGAAGGTCCTACTGTTGAAATAATAAGTGCTGTTGTATTAATAGTTGGAACAATTATGAAAAAAATTGCTGGAGATGAACTTGAAAAGTTAGAAGCGATTAAGAGTAATGGAGAATATCATTCTAGCAAAATAACTCATAATGTTGATGATGAAGATTTAAAAAATATACGAGAAACATTTGAAAGAATTAGGGAAAAATCAAAAAATAAAGGAATTAGTAGATAACTTATTTCTTTTTTTTATGGTTATCTAAGTTTTGTCAAATTGTAAATTTTATGATATTATAATCACGACAAAAAGAACTGAATTTCCTCAATTTTTAAAATTTTTGATTAATAAAGTCTATTTGTTAAAGTATAGACAATCTGAAGAACATAATTTATAAATGATTTTACATAATTTTTTATGCATTTATATGATGTTTTACTTCAGATTGTTTTTTTCTAAAAAATAAATAAATAGGATTTGATTTATCTGTATGAGCAGAAATTTGTATTAATGTTGTCACAATATTAAATAATATTGTTCTACCAAATTTACAACCTGTTTTAGAAATTGGACCATGATAAGTCATAAAATTCTACTTTCAGTTAATACCATATTGAATTACCTATATTCTTACACGCTTAATCATTCGAACTCGAAGTTCCATTATCTACAACCGAATTAATAAATAATTATATGGCAGATATTCATGAAATCGTACTAGAAGTACCTGTTGTTATAATCCGTCTTTACCGATGCTAAACATAATGAAATCAAAATTTTGACTTTGAAATCTTTATGTTTAACATTATACGTGATATAATTATTTATAATATGGAGTTGATATTATGCCAAGTGAGTTTTTTATATCTGGGTCTATAGCGCTTGTTAGTCTAGTATATACTGTACTTATTTTAATTATGTTTTTATTGAAACATAATAATAATAATAATAATAATAATAATAAAGATTCTAGATGGAAAAAAAGTAATTTTTATTTGATTATGTTAATAATTACGATAATTTCAATGATTATGTACATAGTATTAAGTTCTTTTGCTGTACTTGGTAAAAATGTTAATATATTTGCGAGAATCTCCATGTTTGCTATGCTATCATGGGAGTATGCAACAATTTATTATATTTCAACTGCTTTTTTAACTAAAGAAGAGTATGATGCAAGAATAAAGAAAAACAAAGTTTTTACTTATATTTCATTTATTGTTATTGTAATTTTAAATCTAGTATTTAGTATTATTCTTCCTCTTGAATTTACTAGAACTTCTAGTAGAGAACCATTTTTATTTTCTGGTTTGTTATATAATTATTTTGATTTATGGGGAGTTGTTTTATTTGCTGTAACTATATTTTATTTAATAAAATATAGAAAGAGAAATGAGGGGTTAACGTTAATATTATTTATTATTTTAATATTGTTATTTTGTTTTTCTTATTTATTAACTTATATAACAACTATTACTATTAATTCAGAACCTTTACTTCAATCCATATTTTTATTAATTTTATATTTTTCTGTAGAAAGTCAGGATAAGAATTTATTATTGGATTATAATGAATCTACTAAAAAGTCTAAGGAATCCGATATGTTAAAGAGTGAATTTATTGTTAATATGTCACATCAATTAAGAACTCCTATGAATTCTATATTAGGTTTTAGTGATTTAATTGTTAATAATGAAAATTTTAGTGCTGAATCTGTTAAAGAAGATATAAAAAACGTTAAGGAATCATCTGTTCATTTATTAAATCTTATTAATTCTATTTTAGATATTTCTAAATTAGAAAGTAATAAAGAAGTTCTTCATAATGAAAACTATAATTTAGAAAATGTTATATATGATTTAAGTAGTAATATTAATTCTAAGTTAAAAAATAATGTTGTTTTTACAATTAATGCTGAT
>JAZUBJ010000002.1:0-3319 GCA_045638445.1 Bacilli bacterium
TGATAATTCAGAACCTATGAAGAAAAATATAAGCATTATCAAAATTAAATAATATGCATAATTTGTAGGTTTTATCATATTATATAAGTTTAAATTTGATAAAAATAATACAAATGACCATAATAAATAAAAAAAAGTTATTGGCGAAATTATTTTATTTTTATTTTGATAAATACTTATAACCAAAAATATTATACAAAAAAATAATACTAAATACCCAAACATAATTGAAACTCCTTTCCAACTACTTTCTTCCTGTTATTTTTTTATATTTATTCCAAATAATTTTATAAAATTTAATTCCAAACATAGCAGAAATTATACCTATTTTATCTCTCATTTGAGCTTTTCTATCAATTAATATTAAAAATCCATTTTTTCTAATATATTTTAATAATTTTCTTTCTTCTTCCCTATATCTTTTATCACACATCGCTAATTGCGAAAAGGTGCTTAAATAAGCCCACATCAATCTTCTTTTACATGCCTTACCTAATTTAGGATATTTATTAAGAATATAGTCGTTCATCTCTCTTGTCGATGTTATTAAATCTAATTTTTTTAAATTAAATGAAGAGTTCGTAATAGAATTATTTCTTATAATATAATTATAGATAACGCATGAATTTATAGATATTTTATTCGCTTTATCTATTAATAAGTATGTTGTTGCAGAATCTTCAAATAATCTTCCAACTGGATATTTAATATCCTTAAATAAATTTAATTTATATAGTTTACCCCAAGCAGAAAGGTCAATACCATCATCATATAAAATTCTTTTTAGTACTTCTTTTGGATTTAAAATCGTACGTTCAGATGTTGATTTATCAATTATTTTTCCACTATCATAAATTACTTTATGTGAACCTATTGAAATATCAGACTTATCATCATTAATTGTATTGTATAATAATTCCACATAATTAGTTTCTATATAATCATCACTATCAATAAACGTTATATATTTTCCCTTTGCTACTTCTATTCCAACATTTCTGGCATCACTTAGTCCTCCGTTTTGTTTGTGAATAACTTTAATACGTTTATCATTTTTTGCAAATTCATCACAAATTTTAGGACAATTATCAGGTGAACCATCATCAACAAGAATAATTTCAAGATTTTTATAAGTTTGATTTATAATACTATCAACACATTTATGAATATATTTTTCAACATTGTAGACAGGAACAACCACTGATATAAGTGGTTGTTTTTTAGAAACTTTTGTCATACTTCTTACCTAAAAACTTAGCTTTTAAAAAACTAGTCCCTTTCTTCCACAAATTTACTTTTTCCATACTAATAACTGGAACTTCTTTATATTTATAATTATTTGTATTAATCCATACATCTAATAATAATTCACTTACTCTTCCATAAAATCTAGCATGAAAAGAATCATATTCACTAGTATCTACTCTTTTCTCAAGTTCAAATAATATATCAAATAACCAAGAACAATATTCATCCAATTTATTTCTTTTCATTATAAACATATTAAACATATGAGCACTTGTTCTTTTCTTTAATTTATCAAATTCTTTTAAATATTTAGGACAATTCTCTTTAATAATATCTCTTGTAATATCAAGTGGTTCAATATACATCGTATGATCATAATGAGAATATAGATTTTCAATATAATATTTCCTTTTTTTGGGAAGTATTATATCAACATTATTAAATATTTTATCAACATCACTTAAAGTAATAACACTATTTACTAAATCTTTCTTATTAACTTTAGAACCTTTAAAATGTCTTCTATAATGAACAAGTCCAATATAATCCTCTTTTAAATTTTTCCATGCCCAATATAATCCTGATAATTCACAAAAATATGGATTTTTTAAAGAAATATTTTTTCCGGAATTATCTCCTTTAAATCCTATAGAATCTTTTCCCTCTTTACCAACATGTAATGGTAAATACATTTTATCTTTAGGCATTTTATATTTTTTATGAGTAGCAATTATAACACAAATTTTTTTCATTAAATTCACCCCTAATCACTGTAAAATCTTTTTATATCGAAATTAATTTTACATATTATATCACATATTAAGCATAAAATAAATCACTCTAAACCATTCATCTTATAATAAGTTTCACCTAAAATATTATTATCATAATAAAATGATTTTTTTGAGATTTCATTATTAAATTGCTTTTCTCCAAATTGTTCCAATAAAGTTTCTTCATCTGAAAACAAATTTACACCTAATCCTAATTTATTACCCTCTATTTCTACACCAAGAGATGCTAATGTAGTTGGAAACATATCAAATGAAGAAAACTCACGATTATTACTCTTTAATGGTTCAATAGGAGAATTAATAAATGCATTGTACATAGTTCTCTTATAATCATCTATATCATTATAAAAATCTTTTTGCATGGTTAAATGATCTCCTACTAATATTATTGTAGTATTATCATAAAAATCTTGCTTCTTTATCCATTCAATAAAATTATATATTTTACTATCAGAACAATAAATTGCATTAGCATATTTCTCATCATATATATTTTTACATGAATCATCCATATAACCATCAACAAAATGAGTATCGACTGTTAACATAGTAAAATTAAAAGGTTCATTTTTCTTTGATAACTTTAGTAATTTATCTTGTGCAAATTCAAATAATTTTAAATCTTCATATCCCCAAAAAACTTTATAATCATATGGAATCAAATTGTAATTTTTTGCATAATTGTAATCCAATATTTTATAATCGCCATGATATTTATAATAATCTTTTCTTCCTCCAAAATTAGCATCAGAACCTATCATAAAATAATTACTATAACCATTGTCACTTAATATATCACCTAAATTATATACACCTGGTAAAGACTCACCATAATTTTTATAATAATTTCCATGCAATACCTTAAATGGTATGCCTGATGTTGTTGAAACAAGTGCAGCCATAGTCCAACTAGTATTCTTTAATTCATAAGCACCACCTATTTTATTTGTATGACTAAAATTAATATTTTCTTGTGCAATTTTTTCTAAATTAGGAATTAATGACTTATCATAAACTCCACCACTTTTTTTAGATAAATTTGTATTTTCCATTGATTCCAAATAAATAAAAATTAAATTTCTTTTATTTTCAGGAAATTCTAATTTTACATCTCTACTATCTACATAATAATCTTCAAATAAAGAAGAAGCAGTTTTTTGACTTTCTAAATAATCACCAAAATTTAAATAATTATAAGCTTTTGATAATAATATATAACCTACTATACTTAAAAATAAAAATGTTTTAAAAAAAGTCTTTTTAAAAATATTAAATTC
>JAZUBJ010000003.1:0-36397 GCA_045638445.1 Bacilli bacterium
TCTTTAATAAGAATTTTATTTTCATCTAAAAACTTAATTCTTCCATATTGACCTATCATAGTATATTTAACACCCAAACTTTTAAGTGACTCTAAATTAACTTCACCAGAAAAAGAACCAGTATTAGTAGAATAAAAATCCTGAGCTCCTACAACATATTTATCTCCACTAAATAAAGATAAATATATAAGTTGTGGAAATAAAATATATTCAAAAGATTTATCAAGTTTATCAAAATCATTTTTGTATTGAACTATTTCATCATATAACAAATAACTTTTATGATTGAAGATTATCTTTTTCATTTTTCTCCTTTTAATCTCTTTAAAGTTTTAAACTTTTTACCTTCTAAATATTCAAGAGTTGATCCTCCACCAGTAGATACATAATACATTCTAGTTTTAAAGTATCCACAAGCAGCAACAACATCACCACCAGCAAGTATAGTTTTAAAATCTTGTTTTTCTAAATATTTTAATATATCTTTTGTTCCATTTTCATATTCTTTTTCTTCATATTTACCTAAAGGTCCGTTCCATAATACCATCTTACTATTTTCTAAATTTTCTTTAAATAATTCAATAGTTTTTGGACCAATGTCATATCCAACATCATCTTTTTCTAGTTTATCAATATCTTTTACTCCACTTTGACATACAACATCAACTGGTAAAACTATTTTTTTAGAATATTTCTTTAAGACATTTTTTGCATAATCAACATAGTCTTCAGAAACCAAACTACTACCAACATCAATACCATTTGCCTTTAAGAAAGTAAAACACATAGCTCCACCAATTAATAACTTATCAGATGATTTAATTAAATTATCAATAACACCAATCTTATCGTCAACCTTAGCTCCACCCATAATTAATGTTCTCTTACTATTTAATACTTCATCTAACATTTCCGTTTCTTTTTCAACTAAATAACCAGCATATGAAGGAATAAATTTAGAAACACCATAAGTAGATGCATGACATCTATGAGCAGTACCAAACGCATCAAGAACAAACATATCAGCAAGTGACGCCCAATATTTAGATAATGCTTCATCACAAGAACTCTCAAGTTTCTTAGGATAATCTTCAAATCTCGTATTTTCAATTAAAGCAATTTCTCCAGGTAACAAATTATTAACTGTCTCTTCAACTATATGTCCTCTTGTCTTAGGAATAAAATAAACAGGAGCATTTACCAATTTTGATAGTCTTTTAGCAACAATTGATAAACTATTTTTTTTCATATCTTCTTCTGTCTTTACTCTACCTAAATGTGAAAGTAAAATTACTTTAGCACCACCATCTATTAACATATTAAGAGTTTTCAAACTAGCAACTATTCTAGTTTCATCCATAATTTTCCCATCTTTAATAGGAACATTATAGTCAACCCTTACTAAAACTTTTTTGTTTTTAAATTTCGCACTAGCTATATTTTCCATATTATCCCTCTTTTTCTTTATATAAATTTTTAGCACTTTCTTCTAGTAATTCAAGTGTAGTATTTTCTATCTCGATATCAAAGTCAGTAAAATCATCTAAATCTATTTCTGTTTTATGATTCTTTTGTTCAGGAGTTAAACCATTATCAAAATTTGGTCTATTTATACGAACACATATTAAATCAGGAAACGCACGTCTTAAATCATTAATCTCTTTTTTAAGTCTTACATCACTAATAATAATAGCATCGTAAAAGCAACTAAATACATCTATATCTTCAATCATTCTATTAATAAACAAATCTTCTTTTTTTAAATATTCACGAATTACACCAGTACCAAGTTGTTGTAATAATTCACGAGGTTTTGTTTCTTCGCTTAAATCCCAACCAGTCATCTCTCTAGCATAATATTTAATATATTTTGATAATTGTGTAACTATTATTTTTTTATCATTTTCTTCATAAACATTTTTTAAAAAAGCAGAAAATGTATCTTTACCATGTTTAGCCTTTCCACACATAATATAAATTTTCGGATTTCTTTTTACTATTTCCATATACCTCACTCACTTTCTGTAGCTACATCCATATCAGGTTCTTCCTCTTCTTCTTTTGGAATCAACATCCATGCATTAGCCATATATCTTTCACCAGAATAATTATATCCTCCTGGTTCATTTAATAATTTACCCTCTCCATCTACTACTGCATATAAAGCACTAGAACCGCCACCATCTAAATTAGCAGCATTATATGCTTTATACTTCAAAAAAAATTCTGATAAATCTTTTAACGAAATACCAACTGATGAAGCACGTCTTCCTTCAATAACAACAAATAATACAATACCATCTTGTCTTTGTGCTATCGCAGTTCTAGGATGAACTCCATCTCCACTACCATTAAATGTAGAAGGTTTGCCATTTACGATTAAGAAAGGACCAAACTCAACAGCTCTATCCATTCCAAACTCAGCGATTGATTCTTTAGCAGACTTCTTAGTTAAAACAAGAACATTATCTTTATTAAAACCAATCATTCCACCACCTTTATTAATATTTTTACCTACTGCAAATATTTTACCATCTTTAACAGTTTCACCAGTAATTATATTAACACCAGGTCTAACATTTTGAACACCACTTGCTGTCATAGCAACTAAAGCATTATTCTTTTCACCCATTGTAGAAATATAGTCGCCACGACTCTTACCATAATTCTCAGTAAATACAAGTTCAATATCAGCAGGATTATAAATAACAGCCATATAACCATGCCAATTATCTTCTTCTATCTCAAGAATTTTATAATGTTCATTCCCTTCATCTCTTTTTAATATTTGTTCCTCATATATTGACTCATATACACCTGTATCCTCTGCAAGTTCGGTATTAATAGCAGATGTATCAGTAGATTCACCAGATTCAACTATTTTATTTTTATCAAGTATCTCTTTTACAGTCTCTTCAGAATATAATATATAAGCCAAATATTTATGACTCATAGTCGTCATAGCAGTCGTAACAAGCAACTCTCTAAAATATGAATAAGGTCCATATGCCAAGAAAAAACAAATTAAAGCTATAACATCTATAAATATTAAAAATTTACTAAACAAATTTTTCTTTTTTTTCTTTACCTTTTTACTCATTTAACACTCCTAATTGATAAGGACCATGCTCACTACCAATACCGGAGATTATCTCAGTATTACCATCTAAATACATCGCAGGTCTAACATTATACTTGTTATAATTATAATCAGCATAAACATTACCATCTTCATTTAAAACATTTATAATATTTTCATCTTCTAGTCCACGAGATAAAGTAAATACATTTTTACAATCATTAACATACATATCACCAAAAGTAAGCATTCCAATATTAACATTACTTACTTCATCAAATACTTTTCTATAATCTAAATCACTTAATACTATTTCACCAACAGGATAATCCGATTTAATAATATTAACTTTATCACTAATTAATTTATAATAATCTTCATTTAAATATTTTCCAATAATAGTGTCCATTCCATACTTATTAGTAGTTTTAGAAAACTCAATACTAAAGTCTTCTTCATTTTCTTTTAAAACACCAGATAAAGCAACTTTAACTTTATCGTTTTTAACATCAACTATTTTATATAAATCTTCTCCAATGTTAACATAATTCCCAACATAAGCATCAGCTAATTTACTAACCTCATGTTTTTCAAATACATAAGGTTCATCATAACTACCATTACCACTTAAAAGCACATTATCTCCTTTAATAGTAATAACAGCTCTAACACCAGTAATTTTACTATTAGATTGATTTAAAGATATCTCTCCACTTTCAAGTAAATAATAGTTTTCATTATTACTATTTAAACTACTTAAATAAAATGAAGTACCATTATTTAAATAACTATTTTTACCACCAGCATTTTTATAATCACTAAGTGATAATAAAGTAACATTGTATTCACTATTAACTTCATCACAAGTAATATTGCTTAAATCATCAATACTATCAATACAAACATCACTCTTTACTAAATATTTTTCTTTATCATATAAATTATTTTCAAAAACACCACTATATTTCTCTTCACTAGAATTAAGCCAACTATTTACAAAAGAATCATTATATCCTTTTTCAAGTCCAGAATACATCATAGTAACAACATCTTCACTAATCATTTTTATATTCTTATTTTTATCAATTGAAATAATTCTAAATAACATTCCAGAATAGCTTACATAATTGTCATCAACACTACCTATATAAGTATAAGTATTTTTGTTTTCATCATAAACTAAACCTTTTGTTAAATCTAAATAACTTTGTTTCTTAATCAATTGATCAACCAAAACAATCTTTTCTCCAGGTTTAGAAACATTTTCAAGTCTATAATATTTTACTAATCTAAATAAATAAAATGAACATATTATAATAATTATTAATATATTTAATGTTATTAATACCGGAGTAATTTTAAGTACTCTTTTCTTTACCATAAATTAATCTCCAAAATCATTTTGATATGCTATTAAACTAGCATTAATAACTCCATCTACACCATTAAATTGATCAACAATATTTGTTTCAATATTACCTCTAGTTTTACTATTTTCTTTAATATCTACTTCAAGAGAAAGTTCAATTTCATTTCCAAAAATAGATTTACTTCTAATTTTAAATTTCTTAACACTTTTTAATTTCTTTAATACTTCATTATGAGCTGATGATTTATACTTTAATACAAGTAAATATCTATTAGCAACTCTAAATCCCATTAAATAAGTTCCAAAATATAAAACTCCAATAGCAAGTGTAGCAACGATAGCAGGAATATAAAAACCAGCACCTGCCATTATTCCACCAGAAATTCCCCAAAACATAAATGCAGTATCAACAGGTTCTTTTATTGCAGTTCTAAATCTTACAATAGATAAAGCACCAACCATACCTAAAGATAACGAAATATTAGCACTTATTGTTCTAATAATCATAGCAGTAACCATACTAAGCATTAATATACATAAACTAAATGCTTTTGAATATACAACACCAGTATAAGTTTTTCTATAAACATATATAATAAATATACCTATTAAAAAGGAAACAACTAAAGATAAAATCATATCTCCAGCGGTAATAGTTCCACCAAAATTTTCTAAAACCGAATTTTTTATTGTATCTACAACACTCATTTTTTCACATCCTTACTTTATACTTCTACAAATTGCAAATTTACTAACTGCTTCTCTACAAGCAGGAATATCATTAAGTAATTTCGCAATATGTAAAGGCATTACTTCATTAAATTTAACTTCTAAAACTTGTTTACCAACTTCATCAACAACATAACTTGGCATATTATTATCAAACAAATCATAATTATATCTTCCACTTGATATCAATGAATCAAAAGTAATTCTAACTTCACTAATTGGATAAGTAAACGCAGTTCTATGATAACCAACTATAATAGAAGGTATTAATTTTTTTATTCTAATTTCATTTAAAAATTCAAGCAATAACCCCTCAGCATTATCAATCTCATTGATTCTACCATCTAATATTTTACTATAGATATCTTTTGAAATCAACATTTGCTCCTTGGCTGTATAATTATTATGCTTCATCTTTTTTTCAAGTCTTATAAATGAATCATCATTATTATACATCCTAATTCTATATTTTTTTCTATATAGAACACCATCCATTTTTTCATAATATGAATTAGATTCTATGTCATCAAAATATAAACTCTTTATTAAATAAGAACCATCTTTATAAAAAGCATTCTTATCCTTACCGAGTATTAGAGATAATTTTTGTTTTAAAATCTCAGCAGCTGAATTAGATATCTTAAATTTTAATTCATGTCTATACTTATATTTTCCCATTACACATCACCAAAATATTTCTTAACTTCTGCATCTGTTAAACCAAAATAACTTTTTGCTTGTTTAACTATATAAGAATTCCTATTCTTTGCAAAAGTCTTCATTCTACTAATTGATACTTCCCAATGTTCATAAGAATTTCCCCATCTCTTAGCATTTCTCTTAAATTCATCTTTTCCAAATTCAGCAATAACACTATCTATCTTCTTATTAACATTATCATAAGTCCATGTATTCTTTAAATTATATGAAAGTCTTTCTAAAAATGTTTGCTTAAATTCTTTACTTTTCATTAAATTTCTAAGTAATGTTGTTGGAAAATACCCAAATCCCATACCAGATGGATTAGTATACTCATTAAAAGAATTATTAGTAGTTCTAAAAAATCCACTATCAGCATCATAAAAAATAAACTTCCATTTTCCATTATCAACATTTGGATTAGAAAAATATCTTGTATTTAAAATATCATAATTCGCAATATACATCTCAGCAATCCAAAAATCACATAAACTTTGAATATCAATTTTATCCTTAACATATTCATAGTTTTTACTATTATTTAAATTATTATTACTAACATAACTAATTAACTTATTATATTCTTTATTAGTTCCAGTTTTTACTTCACCATCTATTCTTAAAATACTTGTATCTTCCTTAGTAGTTTGAACATTATAATGGTTAGCAACAAATGTTTCATCAACCTTTTCACGAATAAAATATATACCCCAGTACTCGCCATTTATGTATAAAATAATTGATTTATAAGCTTGAATATCAACATCAGTATGTTCACCCAATATAGAAGTTGCAACCACATCTTTTATAACAGTTCTCTGATCATTATATTGAAATTCATCTTGAGAACCAGTTCTAAGAACCAAAGAATTAAAAGAACTACTATCTAATGTATCAAAAACTTTATAATTAAGTTCTCCATCTCCATATTGTTTTTTAAATTTAAGTTCATAACTTTTCTTTTTATAACTTCTAGTTGAACCTCCAAATAATTTAAGACCAGCATTTATTTTAAATCCACTACCATCTTTTTCAATCAATTCAACTGCACATTCTTCAAGAACAGTACTATTTAATGACGTATTAGAATTTACTTTATTTAGTTTTGACTTATCCATTGCAATAGACATAACAGGAACTTTATGATTCTCATTCATAATATAAGAATAAGTCAAATTATCACTTTTAATTTTACCATCCTCTTTGCTCATTATTCTTAAAACAGTAGTCTTCTTAATATCAAGAGGACTACTGTATACTTTAGATGACGTTGTTGGTGTTGAACCATCAAGTGTATAATAAATTTTTCCGTAACCATTCAAAGTAACCTTAATACTATCTTTATCATAAACGCCACTATTTATATCAGCATATGGTAAATAAGATATCGCATGTGTTCCATTTGAATTTTCTTTTAAAGGAGTTGGTTTACTAAAATAATAAGTACCAGCTTTACCACTTCTACCAAAACTATAACCATTTGGTACATCATTAATAAATAAAGAATCAACTATACTAGTTTTCTTAGTTAAATATAACCCCTCAGTATCACTTAATTTGAAATTAGCATGATAATATTTATCATTTGATAATTTCTCATCTCCAGAAGCCATAATAACGTAATATGCATTTTTCTTTAACTCAACATCAGGTAAATTATACATACACATATTATCAGTATTTGTAGTTAAACAATATTCTTTTAACTTTATAGTATCATCAGAATTATTATAAAGTTCAATATAATCATAAAACTTACCACCATTTTGAGGAAGATAACTATAATTATTATTCATAACTTCATTTATAATTAATCCGTCATTAGTTTTCATATACTTCTTTTGAAAAGAACTAATTCCATCTACTGTATTATCATAACCAGGTGAAATCGAACTGCTTTCTAAAAATAAATCATTTTGTTTAATATAAGCAACTCCATTAGCTAAATTTTCATATTTAACTTTATCAATAACTTTTCCCACATTATTAGTTAATACGGCTACTCCATTTTTACCTTTTAATTTAAATGAAGTACTCAGTGTACCATCAATACTACTAATTCCAGAAGTATAAACAATTACAACTTCACCTTTTGATAACTTAATACTTGGAAATTGCCATTTGAAACTAACAGCTTCACTATTTGATAAAGAATAATTTTTTAAATCAACTGATTCATCACCAATATTTTTTATCTCTATATAACCACTATAATCACCATTAGAATTTTTAAAGTTACCTTTATTATTTGGTAAAACTTCATTTATAACAATAGAACTCTTTTCATTACTAACTAGCGATTTTAAAAATTCATCATGTCCTTCATTCGTATTTGGATATCCAGGAGTAGCTTTACTATAAACAACCCATTCACCATCAGCATTTCTACCCATAACATTATTTGATTCAACTGATACAGTTTCAATAGCATCAACTACTTTTCCATTAGGTTTAAATAATGCAACTACTTCTCCACCAGAAGACTTTAATTTAAAGTTAGCATTCATTCCACCAACTTTTTCACCATTTAATTTAACAACTACATATCCTTTAGACTTAATAGTAACATCAGGAAAAGTCCACTTAACACCTTCTCCTTCATCACTAAGACCATAGTTTTTTAAACTAATATCCTTTTCACTACCATTGTATAATTCAACATAGTCATATAAGTTACCTTTTTCATCAGCAACAATACCATTATTAGAAGATAAAACTTCATTTATAATTAACCCATTAACATCAACAACATCATCGCCAAGTTCTTCTTCTTTTAACTTGTTACCACTAGTTCCAAAAATACTACTAATCAGAACAATAAAAACAAGTAAACCTATACTAACTATAAAAAATAATATATTCTTTTTAAATTTCTTTATATCTATAATCATGTTTCATTTCTCCATAATATATTATACTATAATACAATTTTTAATTCCACATAAAACATGACAAAACACGACATTTACACCAACAAAAAAACACCACAACTATAAAGTTGTAGGTGCTAAAAAATTAAACATTTCAATATTTCTTAAAATACCAAATATAACTAATAAAATAATTATAGTTATTATACTAACTTTTTCAATTTTTTTATTAAAAATTATTTTATCATACATATTTTCATATAATTTAATTATTCCATAAATAATCAAAAATGGAGATAAAATAAATACTAAGGGATTATACCTAAACGCTTGATAAAAATCCAATTTTAAAATTGAACCAATCATACGAGTAACCCCACATCCAGGACAATGAAGCCCAGTAATTTCATGAAAAACACATCTTAATAAACTAAAATCAAAAATCTCAGATAAAATATACAAAGTCAATAATAAAAAAATAAAAAAGACTTCAAATTTAATCTTTTTTATTCTTTTAAAATTAAGCAGCTGGTGTTTGACTTGCATAATTGTTAACTTCGCTTTGAGCTAAACAATAAGTTACGATTCCAAGACCACAAATTTGTAAAATTAAATATAAAATTGAATGATCTTCAGCAACTCTTCCGTTTTTAACTGCCATTGCTTGTACATTTTTACCTAATTTATAAGCCCATACGTATCCAAAAATACCACATGTAACTAATGTTAAAAGGAAATATTTTGTTCCAGTGAATTCTGAGTCTCCACTTAATCTTCCTACATCATCAGTTAACCCTATAAACCAAATAATACTATAAATTCCACATGTAACAATTGATAATAAAATACATGTAACAATATCTCTTCTTTGTACCATCTTTACACACTCCTTAACTACATTTTATCACAATTATTTATAATATTAAATAAATAATTTCATTGTTCTAATCATTTGTGCTGTGTAACCTACTTCATTATCATACCACGCAACAACTTTTACTAATTGTTTACCATTTTCTTCAACAACATTAGTTAAAAGTCCATCAACTAAACCACCAACAGGTTCACCAATAATATCACTACTAACAACTGGATCTTCTGTGTATTTTAAACATCTGCTTTGATTTGATCTAAATACATTATTTACCATTTCTTTTGTAACACTCTTTTCAAGTTCTAAAGTAATATCAACAACAGAACCATCAATTACAGGTACCCTAAATGCAACACCATCCATTTTACCATCTAAATGAGGAATTACTTTTCCTATTTGAGATGCTGCACCAGTTGATGTAGGAATAATATTTGCACTAGCAGCTCTACCACGTCTAGAATAAATACCTTTTTTATGAGATAAATCTAGAGTCTCTTGATCATTTGTCATAGCATGAACTGTAGTCATATAACCCATAATAACACCAAATTTTTGGTCTAATAATTTAACTACTGGAGCCATACAGTTTGTTGTACAACTAGCAGCACTAATAATTTTATCAGTTTTTTCAAGTGTTTGATGATTTACTCCATATACAATTGTCTTACATTCATCTTTAGCAGGCGCACTAATAATAACATGTTTAGCACCAGCATCTATATGAGCTTGACTCTTTTCTGCAGAAGTAAATGCACCAGTACATTCAAGAACTACATCAATATCTAATTCCTTCCAAGGCAAATTTCTTGGATCTGGATCTCCAAATACTTTTATTTTTTTACCTTTAACAATAATATGATCATCATCATAACTAACTTTAGTATGTAAAGTTCTTTGTGCAGAATCATATTTATATAAATATGCATGTTGTTGAGTATCCTTAGTTGTATTATTTATTGCAACTACCTCAACTTCCTTATCGTCTTGTAATAATCTTAAAGCCATTCTTCCAATTCTACCAAAACCATTTATCGCTACTCTTAACATTCTTTTTTCCTCCTATTATTCAAAATAACTTCCACCAATAAATTCTCTTAAAACACTTACTTTAGGTACATGTTCACTTGGTATATTAATAAATCCTTTTAAGAATTTTAAAATTCTAATTGCTTCTTCATAATATTCTGAATCTTTACTAATTGAATATAACAAAGGTACAGCATAAGTTCTAAGAACACCAATCTCATAAGCAAGAGATGTATTTATAATAACATCTGCCTCTCTTTGATATGGATAAACATATGCTTCTTCACTCTTTCTCATACCCATCCAAGAATTTAATGTCATCTCAGCAGTATATCCTCTATGACGATAATCTCTAACCATTCTTCTTAAGAATCTTAAATCTGTTGTTGAAATATGATTATGTCTATCTAAACCAATTGGAGTAAATGGACTAATATATATTTTCAATTTATTCTTTCTTGGTATAGCATTATTAAGTTTATTATTAATAGCATGTAATCCCTCAACAATTAAAACTTGATTTTCTTTTAATGTTGTTGGTTTTCTCTTATATTCTTTAATTCCAGCAATGAAATTATATGTTGGAATAATAACACTCTCACCCTTTAATAATTGTCTTAATTGCTTAGAGAATAAATTAATATCTAAAGCATCTACAATTTCGAATTCATAAGAACCATCTGCTTTTCTAGGACTATCTTCTCTATTAACAAAATAATCATCTGTTGATAAAACTAAACTATCTATTCCAACAGATTTTAAATACATCGCGAGTTTTTTAGAAGTTGTTGTTTTCCCAGAAGAAGATGGACCTGATATAAATATTGCTTTAATATTTCTATTTTTATGAACCATATTAGCAATATTTTCCATATTTCTATCATATAAAATTTCATTAGTATGAATAAAATCTTCTATATTTCCTTCTATTACTTTTTGATTTAAATCTCCAGCATATTTAACACCAATATTTTTAAGTTGATGTTCATAATTTTTAAATGCATCTAAAACTTGAGGTGCAGGAATAAACTTAGGAACAACATTATTAATTGGATAACTAAGAACAATTCCTCTTGGAGCAATATACGTTAAATCAAAACGTTTTAAATATCTTGTTGAAGGTGGCATAATATAAAAGAAATAATTATAATCATCATCTAGTTCATACATAGTAATTGAATCATGAGTCATATATAAATAGTTAAGCATTTTTTCATCTTCACCTAATGATTTAACATACTCATATGCATCATTTCTAGAAACACTGATTTGTTTAAACTTGTAATCCCTAGCACATATCTCTTTCATTTTCTTTTTAATATTATTAACATCACTCTCAGTTAACTGAGCTTTCATATCAACTTCAGTATATAAAGCTTTATCTATTGAGTGCTTTACACGAACTGACGCTTTAGAACCAAATAACTCTTTTACTGCTTTAATATATACATATTCTAAACCTTTAGTGTATATTTTTTGACCAATTCTATCATGAATTGTAATGTAGTTAATATATGAGTCTTCTAATAGTTCATAATCACTATCAACAGCATCTCCATTAACTCTTAAAGCAATAATTTGTTCATCTCCAAGTTCTCTTAAAACTTCTCTAACAGTAGTACCTCTAAATACATCGAGTATTTTACTGTCCTCAAAAACTAATTTTATATCTTTTTTCATATTTATACCCTCTTTATTGTAATAATATCATAACAAAAATAAAAAGATTTGTGAACACTCTTTTAAAAAATTTACTTTCAGTAAAACAAAAAAGTGATTGAAAATCACTTTTCTATAGAATTAACCATTTCCTTTATCTTTCTAAATCTATGATTAATACAACTTTTTGTAATAGGTTTTTCAGTTTCACTACTTATTATTTCAGCAAGTTCACCCATAGATGTTTCAGGATACTTTTCTTTATAAATACAAATAGTTTGAATTTTCTCATCAAGTAAATCAAAATCGATAAGTTCTTTTAATTTACTAATAAGTTCAAGTTGTTCATTAGATGCATTAATACTTTTATCAACATTAGCCTGTTCACAATTATTTAAACGATTTGTCATATTTTTATGATCACGATATATTCTAATATCCTCATAATAAAACAATGATGTAGTTGCATTTAACATTCTAATTAAATCACTAATCTTTTCTGCTTCCTTTATATAAACCATATAATTTTTATCACGTTTTATAACTTTACTATTCAAATAAAGTTCATTTAATAAATTATTTAAATACTCAGCAGTATCCTCATTTTGAATAACAAACTCCGCATGATATCTACTTGTTTTAGGATCATTTATGCTACCACATATCATAAAAGACCCACGAATATATGCCATCTTATCAGTTTGTTCATCTACTAAATAATCAAAAGGTACATATAATCTTTCATTATTTTTTAATATACACAAATCATCAAGTATAACATCAAATTTATCTTTAACTGTTAGTAACACTAACTTATTACCTCTTAAAGAATTTATAGCAGAATTATCCATATCAATTTGTATATGATAAATATCTTTTAATAACTTATATATTCTTCTAGCAACACTTATGTTTTCAGAATATATTTCAAATCTATCATCATATATTTTTACCCCTATATTTAATATAGCAGACAATTCGCTCATCATTTCAGAATCACTGTAATCTATATTACATATTTCATTTTTAATATTTGAAGTATAAGACATAATGCACCTCCTTAAATCAAACTAATTATATCAAAAAAAATAAATTTGTCCACTTAAAAAGTAGATGATTAATACCATCTACTATTCCAACTTGTATATCTTGATGGAAAATTAATATAATTACGTGGATTAACATAACTACTTCCGACTTTTACACCAAAGTGAAGATGCGGACCAGTTGTACAATAATCATATTTTTCTCCTCCACCACTACCACCAATAACAGTGTCTAACGTAACAACTTGATTTAATTTAACATTAATAGTATGTAAATGCATATAAACAGTTGTATATTCTTTTCCTTTAATTCTATGTGTAACATAAACTTTATTACCACCACAACTTGAATTTGCTTTATTTGGATTTGCAACCCTACTTATTTTACTAACAATACCAGTAGCACTTGCATATACAGGAGTACCTGTACCAACAGCAATATCTATTCCTTCATGCATTTTATAATAACCTAAAGTTGGATGAAGTCTTAAACCATATTCACTAGTAACTTTTCCTTTTGTAGTAGGTCTTGTTAACCCATCAGCATATGGAACTGAAATACAAGATAAAATAGTATCTGTTTCCTTACATCCATTTTCCTTATATATTTTCTCATAGTTTTCAACTTCACGTCTACTAGCTTCCATATCCTCTTTAGCATCTCTATGATCTTCAGATAAATCATGAATACTTAAGTTGTATTTATTTAATGTTTTAGTCAATTTAATTGAATTCTCTTCATTTTCTTCAACTTTATCTTCTAACTTATCTTTTGCTTTTTCAGTTTCCTTAATCAATTTATTCATATCATCAATCAAACCATCATTATATTCAGACAATTGTTCAACAACAGAAACTCTATAAATAAAATCAGTAAATGTTTTAGCATTAAATATATATTCTAAGTATACATTATCACCAGAAGAAATTTGTTTAAAATTAATTAAATTATCAATCTCTAATTGTTTGTTTTCAATTTCTTTTTTTAATTCTTCTATTTTTAATTGAGCTGCTTCTATTTCCTTTTCACATTTTTCAATTAAAGCAGCAATACTTTCAAGTTCATCTTCAATATCTTTTATTTTATCTTTAACTTTATTTTGTTCGTTTTGTATAGAATTTACTTTTGCTTCCTCTTTTGCAAGTTTATCTTTTAAATCTTTAAGTGTCGTCTCATCAGACGCAGCAGCAAAAACATTACTTGTAAATATTAAGCAACAAAAGCAAACCGACAAAAATTTATATAACTTCTTTTTCATATCTTCAAATATTTCCTTACTGATAAATAACTACCAACGGCACCAACAGCAGCTCCTACGCAAATCAACACAACCATTACTAAATAAATAATATCACCAGGTTTAACAAGTTTTATTATTGCAGTAAATAATTGCCCACCTAGTTTAGTATAAAGATAATTATAACCAACACAACATACTCCTATAGGAATAATTGAACCAAGTACCCCAAGAATAATTCCTTCAAAGAAGAATGGCTGTCTAATAAATGTGTTGCTTGCACCTACAAGTCTTCTAATCTCTATTTCTCTTTTTCTTGATTGAATAGTTATTTTAATAGTATTAGTTATTAAAAATGCTGTAACAACAATTAAAGCAATAACAACAATGAATGTTATATTCTTTACAATATCAAATATTTTAACTAACTCTTCAACAGAACCTTCTCCATATTTTACAACATCAACACTTTCAATTTTTTTAATTTTCTCAGCAGTATCACCAATTAAATTAATATCATCAACAGCCACAATAAATGTATCTTGTAATGGATTAGTCTCTTCAGTATAGTTTGATAGAATACTATCAAAAACTTCACTTTCTTCTTGCATAGATTCTTTAACTTTATTTTTTGAATTAAATATAGTATCCTTTTCATTTACATTTTGAATACTTTTAATTTCTTTTTCAATTTTATCTATTTCTTTTTTTTCTATATTTCTTTCAAGAAACACAACTATATTTAAATCTTCTTCAATACCCTTAGTAAAATTATTAACGTTAAATGATAATATCATACTAAATCCTACCAAGATTAATGTAATAGTAATACAAGAGATACTTGCTAATGATAAAGAAAAATTTCTAAATACTCCCTTGAAAGATTCAGATATGCTTCTAAAAAATATTCTTATCGCTCTCATTTAATCTTTCCTTTCATTTCATCTCTTTCCACAACACCTTTTTCTATTTCAATTACTCTTTTCTTCATTTTATTAACAATTTCCATACTATGTGTTGCCATAATGATTGTAGTCCCAAGTTCTTTATTAATATCATCAATAACCTTCATAATTTCAAGAGCAGTTTTATGATCTAGATTACCAGTAGGCTCATCACATATTAACACCTTTGGTTCATTAACAATAGCTCTAGCAATTGAGACTCTTTGTTGTTCTCCACCAGATAATTGATCAGGATAACTTCTTAATTTATCTTTTAAACCAACTTGTTCAAGAGCCTTAATTGTTCTTTTTCTAATTTCATCTTTTTTTAGTCCATACACCTCTAATGCAAAAGCAACATTTTCATAAACTGTTTTCTTTGGTAATAATTTATAATCTTGAAAAACAATTCCAAGTTTCCTTCTTAATTTATATACTTTTCCATTTCTTAATTTAGCAACATTTATTCCACCTACATACACTTCACCACTCGTAGGCTTTTCTTGTCTATATAATAACTTTATCAATGTTGATTTACCACTACCAGAACCACCAATTATAAATACAAATTCACCTTTTGATATTGATAAATTGACATCACACAAAGCATGCACACCATTTGGATATTTCTTATATACATTTTTTAGTTCTATTAACTGCATAATACCTCCTTTACCTATTAATCCTCAAGTAATGTTTTTCTTTTTGTACCACCAAGTACTTCATAACAATCACTAACTACAATAAATGCACTTGGATCTATTTCTTTTATAGCACTCTTTAATACTCCATATTTATCATTAGGAACAACACACATTAACATTTTTTTACGTCTATGTGAATATCCACCTTTAGTATCTAACTCAGTTACGCCACTTTCAATAATTTTTAAAATAAAATCAATTACTTCATCTTCTTTATCAGTTTGAATAAAGAAAGTTTTAGATTCACTAATTCCAATTAACATCTTATCAACCATATATGTTGAAATAAACATTATAATTAATGAATACATAATTGCAGTATAACCAAATGTTGCACCACCTAATATAATTATAATTATTGAAATATATCTTAATATCATACCTAAAGGTAATTTAGTATATTTTTGAATAATCATAGCAGGAATACTAGTACCACCAGTGTTAAAGCCACTCTTATATACTAAAGCTTCACCAAATCCACTAACAACACCAGCAGCAAGTACATAAAGTAGTATATTATCAAATGAAAAATTAATCATTGCAGGAAATGCTTCTGTCAGAATTACAAATGCAACATAAAATATTGCTCCTAGTGCACTCATAATAGATTCTTTCCATCCCATTGTTATAACGCTTAATATTATAAATAACAAATTTCCAAATATTAACACCATAGTATTTGTAACACTTGGAATAAAATTTCGAATTATAATAGCAAGACCATTTAAACCACCAGTTACAAAACCATGAGGTACTAAAAATAAATTAAATGCAAGAGCACTTATTAACGTACCAACTACAAATAATATAGAATTTCTAGCTGCATTTTTCTTAATTAACCTATCTTTTAAACTTTCACTATCTATTTTTTTAAATAATTTAAATAATTTCATATTAATCTTCTCCATAATATATTATATCAAATTGATATATTCATTACTATACGATTTTTTACATTTTACAGCAAAAAAAAGAACATTTTTAATGTTCTATAATTTTAAATATTCATCTAAAAATCCTTGAATCTCACCATCTAAAACTTTATCAACACTAGATGTTTCATAATTTGTTCTAGTATCTTTGACTAATGTATACGGACACATAACATAACTTCTAATCGCACTTCCAAAGTTAACATCCATAACATCTCCTTTTAAAGATTTAATTTTATCGTTAAACTCCTGTACTTCAAGTAAATAAAGTCTACTCTTTAGCATCTCCATACAACGCGCCTTATTTTGAAGTTGACTTCTTTCAACTTGACAAGAAACGACAATACCAGTTGGAACATGAGTAATTCTAACTGCAGAATCAGTTGTATTTACACTTTGACCACCAGCACCGCTTGAATGATAAACATCAATCTTAAGATCACTTTCTTTAATCTCAACATCAAAATTTTTATCAATTTGCGGAGTTACAAGAACACTTGCAAAAGAAGTATGACGCCTACTATTACTATCAAAAGGACTTATTCTAACAAGTCTATGAACACCGGTTTCTCCTTTTAAATAACCAAAAGGATAATATCCCTTAACAAGTAAGGTAACACCTTTAAGACCAACTTCTTCTCCTTCACTCTTACTAACTATTTCATATTTATAATCATTTTTATCAAAATATCTAGTATACATTCTAAAAATCATATTAGCCCAGTCATTACTCTCGGTACCACCAGCTCCACTATGTATTTCAATATATGCATTAGATGAATCAAATTCACCATTTAAAAAAGTAGTAAGTTTTAACTCATCAAGTTTTATTTCTATATCACTTAAATCACTAATAATACTATCCAAATCTTCACTAGATAATTCAAGTTCTATCATTTCACAAATAAACATAACTTTTTCTTCAACATCATTATATTTAGTAATAACATTCCTCAAATTCTTTTGTTCCTCAAGAACATCTTTAGTATTTGAAGAAGACCAAAAATCAGCACTAGATGATATTTTTTCTAATTCATTAAGCTTAGATATTTTATGATCTAAATCAAGCTTATTTTTTAAATCACTTAAAACTTCTCTAAATTCTTCTAATTTTTTAACAATTTCTTTCTCTTCCATATCACAAATTATATCAAATAAAAAAGAAAATATAAATCATATATTTTCTTAATATAAAGATAAAACACATTCACTATAAGACTCAGTAGCCATTTTAATTTGTTCATCCGATAAATTTCTAATCAAACCTCTATAAAATTTAATAGTATTCTCTTCTTCTTCAAAATAGGCACCCTCAGATGGATTCTCATCAAAAATATATCTATGTTCATCAAGCCATGATAACTCAAGAGTACACATAGCATTTAATACTGGAACCACATCTTCAACCTTACACTCAACATTATCGTAATTATATAAAACATTAATATTTCTTAATTCAGCTAAATAAAGAAAACGACTATAATCAGAATCTTCTTGAGCAGTACTTAAAGTTACAAAAAAATCATGACAATTTTCTTTTAAAAGTTTTTTAGCAATTTCACATGACTTTTTTAGCTTTAAATAATTTTCGACATTAGAATTTATAAATAAAGATAATTCTTCATCACTCATATTCAAATACCCATAGTTAGCTTTTGATTTACTTTTCATTTTCCCCTCCCAAACAGCAACGTATTATATTATAAAATAATAAACATTGTCAAGCATTTTTATTATATGCAACAAAAAAGGAAAAAAATGTCGAATTAATAATTATCTGGATAATACTAAATTAATAGCACTCTCTTGTGTTTCTTTTACAGAAGTTGTGAAAAACATTTTTTGTAAATCATAATATTCAGAATCATATATATTACTACTCTTAGAATGTATTATAGAATAAGATTTTTCGAAGAATTCAACTTTATCACCAGGTATCCTAACTATTTTACTATCATCTTCAAGATCAATATATTTTTTATAAACACCTTCTTCATCAAATGAAGATGGTACTTCTTTCATATTTTCATCTTCGATAAAATAGCCTAAACAAAAATATATATTATTAGTATCAACTATTCTATTAGAATAATGCAAAAACAAATCATCAAGTAACCCTTCTTCACTCTTAGAAGCAAAAGCTCTATTCGCAACAGAATCATATTGAACTAATTGTAAATATCTTTTTACATAAGGATTAGTCCTAAGAATACTCAATTCATCAAATAATTTTGACATTCTTTCCCTTTCATTCTTTTTTTCTTCTAAATCTCTTCTAACATTTTTTAAAAATTCACCATTCATATTATTTTTTCCTTTCATTTATAACTAATATATATCTTTTATAAAATTCATCTTTATTTCTTAACAACAACTCTATTTCATCAAGAAAACTATCATATTCCTCATCTTTAAAATATATCTTTTCTCTTGCATATCCATTTTTACCAAACTTTTCCTCTATATGTTTATATGCACGATTTATTATTTCATCTATTTTTAAATATCCTCGATGTTTTAAAACATATTCATATGTTCTATATAAAATATCATTAACATCAGTATTTCTATCTGCAGAAGATACTATTTTCCCATATATATTTCTTGGTTCATTATTATTACTAGCTCTATGATCTAAGATTGCTTCTTTCATAATTTGAATTTCTAACTCATTAAAATATTTCCTTAGTTCTTCGTCTTTTCCTAGTATATCAGCAGACACTTTCTCATGATTTTCCCTATCAATACTATCCCCTATATCATGATAAGAAGCAACTGTATAAACCATATTCATATTTATATCATCAACACTAGAAGCAAACTTTAAACTTCTATTAATAACATACCTAATATGATTAATATCATGATCTTTGTTATTTAAATACAGCGGAAATATTTTCTTTTTAATATATTTTTCTAACTCTTCATTTATCATATATCTCCTTTTTTAAACCAAAATAAAACCCTTATAAATAAAGGGTTAAATAAGAAAAATTAAAAAATTAAAAGAGAATAATAATCCCAAAGTAACATAAAAAGTATTAATTTTTTTTAGTTTACTTTTATTCATATTATCTCCTTGAAATAATTATATCAAAAATAAAATTAAAAATATATACTATAATTTGAGTTCTTTATTATTTTTTGATAATTTTATATATAAATCCTGTTTTACATCATAACTAACATAATTAGCATTGTATAATAAATTCATGAAATCACTCTTAGCATATCCACACAAAACTTCACTATCAAATTCAGATTTAAAATCAATATAATCATCTTCATGTTCATACTGGTTATTTTTATAATCAAGAATCAAATAACTGCCATTAACGCCTGACACTATTGTACTACATGGATATTTACTCAATTTCTCTTCATCAAAACACTCTTCACCAAACATATAATATCCACAAACACTATCTAGACCAGTCATAACAGTTCTATCAATATTATAATATTTATCAAGTGCACCAAGAACAACCTTATTATTCAAATATTTTAACCTTACATAATCAAGAATCTTCCAAACAGTAAATGTTGGAATTTTACTTAACCATTTATTATAACTTCTTCTTTCTTCCAAAGAATTAATCATGTCATTAATACTCTCTAAAAACATGGGACTATTTTTCAAACTTTCAATATGATTATATAACACAGTACACTCAATAGGACAATCACTGAATAAAAATTCTTCATATGCAGAAATAATTTCATCACTAACATCAGTACATAAATAGTATTTTTCAACACCTAAACGAGATTTTAATTCATTTATAATATTATCAAAAAGACTTGAATCAGATATCTTTAAAGTTCTTTTGTATTCTTCATATTTAGATATATCACTTTTTATATTATTATCTTCATTAATTCTTCTAATACACATCGCAAGAATTAATTCCTTATTTTCATATAAATACATATATCTCTTTATTAATTCATCATATATTATATTCATAACCCACCTCTAATTAAAAAATATTATAACAAAAAAGATTTACTATAAAAAGTAAATCTAATTACATTTATCTATAATAATCAAAGGAATCATTATCTCATCATCTAAATATCCAGCATGATTTGATTTAAAATGAGTCCAATCACTATAAGTTAAACATTTATTATCATTTTCACCTATAGCAATAAAATCACCAATTGCATCTCTAAATAATATATTTTCTTCTCCATCACCAAATATTTTACTATCAATTATTTCTTCTCTTGTATATAAA
Source organism: Bacilli bacterium (assembly GCA_045638445.1). Taxonomy (GTDB): domain Bacteria; phylum Bacillota_I; class Bacilli_A; order RF39; family UBA660; genus CAG-1000. Next base: position 21,411 of record JAZUBJ010000003.1, read on the forward strand.
TTAAAATATTTGCCAAATCTTTCATTAAATAATTTTTTAAAATTTTCATGTAATCCATCTTTAACTTTAAAAGAAACTGTTCTTTGTTCAATAGCAATCTCTCTTTCAAGCATATCAACAAGTTCTGGACAATCATCTAAATGAACATAGTCACAATCTACATGTCCATGATCCGCTATAACAAATACAATAGTATCTTCAAGTTTACTACATAATTCCTCTACTTTAGAATTTTTCATTTTTATATCTCTTATAGTCTCATCACTATAACAACCAAATTCATGCATTGCATGATCTGGATAATCATCATATGCATAAATATACTTTTTACCATCTTTTAAACACTCATCATTAATACGATTCATCATGTCATCAAAACCAACATAACAATTTTCACCAAATGGAAATAATTCAATACCACTAAACTTATTATGTTCATTTATCTCATCAACAATAGTCTTAGTAACTAACAAGTTTTTAACATTCAAAAATTCTTCACTAACATAATCCTTATCATATTCACAATTACTAAATAATGTAATTATTTTATCAATAGGTTTTATATAAGTATTCCAACCAAGCCATCCATGTTCACAAGGATTAAGACCAGTTCTTATAGAGGTCGTAGCAGCCGTTGTAGTTGCAGGAAAAACACTTGTTAAAACTCCCCTTCTATTTTTTATAAAAAAATCATCTTTATCTAAAATGTTGTCAATAACATTAGAACCCATTCCATCAAGTAAAATACAAACTACATTTTTAGGTTTCTTTTCTTCTAACAAATCATCAACATATTTAAGTGTATTATGTTTATAGTCTAGTTCAAAATATTTTCTTATGGAACAAGCTAGATTAGTCAAACATTCATTATAATTATTTTTAACTACCATAAATAAATCTCCTCACTTTAGCATTTTAACACAATTTTTTATAGAGATTTAAAAAAAATAAATAACTTTACAAAATAAAAACATCAATCAAAATGATTAATGTTTTTTTAATTATTAACTAAATAATATAACATTAGTGGCTATCATAGTAGCAATTTGTTGTCTAATCGCTGCAACAAAAATAGATGTAAATTTCTTAGATTTATCACACCCATAATGTATTTCAACTAAAGATGTAGCACAAGCAAGTCTAACAACTTTATTACCTATCCAATATCCATTACCCTTCTTAGAACCCAAATATTGATCAACCGCTAAAATATCATCAATTAACTTATCAATATCCTTATCTATAAACAATAAAGTTCCAAACACTGATAAAAATTGAGAATCAATTTTTCTTTTCTTTTCTTTAAATTTATCAGCAAGTTCAATAAATTTTTCACATGACTCTTCAGCACTCTTATCTAACAAAGCAAATATTTGTCCAAGAGATTGAAGTTCATCCTTATATGAAAATCTTTTTTTCATTAATTGATAACAAGCTTCTGACTTATCAACAAGTTTATCCATATCATCATCTGTCATAGCTAATAATACATTGAAAGGAATATCATCTTCACCAGTTAAGAAAGGATGTGTCTCCTTCATCTTATCATGCATATATTGATATCTTGAAATAATATTTTCAATATCTTTTTCTCTATTATTATCACAAATTAATAATGAAGCTATAATTTTATAATAAGAACCAAAAAAATCACTCTTATTTAATGATTCATACACATATTTAACATTTTCAAAATATTGCGTAGGATTTTTAGCCAATGACATTTCAAGTATAAGATGAAGTCCTATTGTTCTATAATCTGAAAAAACACCAGTGTTCTTTTTTAAAATGTTATAACATTCCTTTATATGTTTAATATCTATATTCTTATTATTTTGAGCATACAATAAACCACCTGCTAAATAACTACTTTCACTTTCAAATTTAAATTCTTTTCTTAATAAACTAAGATTTTCTAAAAAACAATCAGCTATATTTTTTAATTCTTTATTCATAAATACTCTCCTAATATAAAAATTATACAATATTATTTATGCTTAAAAAATATACTAAAAGTAATTTGACAAAAAGAAAACATTAATCAAATGATTAATGTTATTACCTCTCTTATAATATCTAAAATAAATATACTAAATACTACATAAAAAACATTGTTTAATTGTTTCTTTTTAAGTTTTTCAACAAGTTTTTCAAATATTGGTTGTAATATATATAAAAATAATACACCACCTAATCCAAATCTTAAACTTGGACTAAGAGCAATTCTTCCTTGAAAATTATATTTATAATCCACATATGTTTGCCATGGCCAATATCCCATCACCCATTCACATAAATAAGAAGTAACAAGTTCAATCGCAGTTGCTATAAACATACAACCAAAAAACACAAAAGGAATTAATAAAATTTTATCTCTAGTTTTTTGCTGATTTTTTAAAATTCTACCTATTGTAAAAATAAAAGCAAGTGCTCCTACTCCATAAACAGGACAATAAGGACCAAATAAAACTCCTCTATTAGTAAATCCCCATCTATAAATAACAACTTCTAAAAAAACCTCATATAACCAGCCAAATACAGCATACATCATAAAATATAAGTAATACTTTTTAAAAGACTCAACTAATTTTTTTCTTTTTAATTTTTTAAAAAACTTCATATAAACACCTTCATATTCTAACTTGATTATATCATAGATTTACAAAATTAATAATTATTTATTTCTATTTAATATCTTATAATAAATATCATATCCTATAAAAAAAATGCAAGGAAAACAAATTGTTAAAGAAAAATATTTAAAAATATCAGTACTAAAGAAAAATAATACAAGGCTTACCAAAAAAGCTACATAAAGAATTGGAAGTAAAACAATATTTTTAAAACATCCAATCGGAGTATACCAAGTTCTCCAAAAATACATTTTTTTCTTAGAAGTCCAGTCACCATGACTTTCACCAATAATAAGCAAAACATAATCGGCAGTTTTAATAACATCATAATAACAATTTTCTTTTAAATTTATTTCTTCATCATATTCAATAAATCTTCCTTTTCTATCAATAAAACATAATTCATCATCTTCATCTTTTTCTAAAAATAATACTTCTTTTTTAGGTTTTAAAATTATATTAATAAAAAATTTATACCAAATATACAAACTTAAAAAAAAGAAAAAAACACCAAATATTAATAAAAGTCCCAAAATAGAATAAATTTCACCAAAATAACCAACTACAACAAAAAATGAAAAAATTAAAAATGAAAGACCAAAAAATCCAAGAACAGATGCAACAATAAGACCACCCGTTTCGAAATGCAATTTTCTTACCATTTTTAATCTATTATCTATATCCATATAACCACCACACATATTATAGTAATTATATCATAAAAAAGCTCGTATTTTTACGAGTTTTTATTTATATAATCTTCTACTAATGATACTCTAAGCTTATCTTTTTCACGATTACTTCCTTTTAAATAATTATAATAATTATTAATATTTTGTAAACTACAAGAATCATATTCTTCTCTCATAAGTACCTCATTTTCATCAATAACACACTCTACTTTTTCATTAACAATATACCATCCATTATCCTTTTTAAATAGATTATAACTCTTTTTTAATTTTTCAAAACCAGATTTATTCACAGCCAAATCTAAATCACCAGCATCAGGGTATATTTCTCTTATAACAAGAGAACTACTTGATAAAACACAATAATCACTATTATCTAAATTTAAACTATTAATTAATTCAATTAATTCTTCTTTATTCATTCTATTATTCATAAATTTATACCACCTTCCTATTTGAAAATACATAAAAAATATTGAAGTTATAACTATTGCACTTATTTTTAAACACATTTTACTATTATTATGTATATTTATTAACAATATTATATTTAATAAATCATAATATACATTTTTACACCATAACTAAATATATAAATCAATCTCTATTTTAATTATATCATATCTATATAAAAACTCGTATTTCTACGAGTTTCTTTAAAAACATATTTATCGAACTTTTTTATAATTAATCCCATCTATATTTACATATTCTTTATAGAACTAGGAACTTCGCTTTCTGGAACAATTGAAATAATATTTACATCACCTTGAAAATATTTACATAATACATAAGAATTAACCGGATACTTAAAATAATTTAAACCGATTATTTCATCAAAAACTTCTCTTTGATTAGTTTCAGGATTTATTAATTCTATTTTTGCTTTATATTCTGAAGCTTCATTTATATACATACCACTATATTGAAGAAATCTTATTATTCCATAACATTGGATACCATATCTTTTTGTTTTATTATCTTTTATTATAACTTTCAAACCACTAATAAATATTATTAAACCAATTAAAATAAAAACCAAATACCAAATACCAACTAGCAAATTTGAAAAAACGCTTCCATCGATTCACCACCATTTGAAAAAAATGAATCTATTGATGCACCACCAGCAATATAATATATAATAGCAAAACTTGACATAATGGTTAACCATATAATTCCAAATATAAACTTTAACATATACTAAACTCCTTTATCTAATATTAATAAAAATATATACTGATATCTTATAATGTAATATAGCATGCATATAAATTAATTAATATTATAATTTCATTTGTTTTGTTATATTGTTTTCATCACTTAATAATTGCTCATTTTTCCATTCTCTATACTTATCAGGCATACATACAGCACATGGTCGATATCCAGCTTCTATTGCAACTTCTTCACTTTCAAAAAATACCCTATTTGAAATATAATACCCTTTTTCAATCCAACGTTTAGCAGAAGGACAGTCAAGTCTACCATATATTTTTAATTTTTTATTTCCACCTAAAGTTCCAGGAACATTACTTAAATATTCTTGTCCATTAGCATCAACTAATTTATACTGTTTTTCCTGAATTAGTCCTATAGTTTGCTTTAAATCATAAAGTACTTTTTCATACATACATTTTATATCTTCATTCATAATAAATTTTCCTTGTTACCTATTCACCATATTCATATTAAATAATTTCACCAAAAATAAAACATTCATTAAATCAATCACTTCACCATCTACTATATTGTAATAAAAAGTGCCAAATAATGACGTACAGATCATAATATTACCGCCAAAGAAATCATTAACAATTAATGCAATTATTACACATTGACCTAACGTTGAATTACTTTAACACCGAACACTCTTAAAATATTCTACCATTTTATCAATAAATCATTTTTATTTTCCAAATACTTTTCATCATACTAAAGAATATTCTTATATGTCCAACTTAATAAAATTATAACATACAACAATAAAATATACACAAAAGAAAAACTTGCATTCCCATTTATTGGTTTTTGCAAGTTTTAATCAAATATTTTTATTGAAAACTATTTAGTTAAATCATTTTTAATTATATCTCCAACTGAATAATAATTATCAGTTGATGTAGTAACCTTAATATCTTTTACTCTTACATATAATTTAGATACATCTGTACTTTGCATTTTAAAATAATAATACTCTTCACCCACAAGAACATTAGAATCATGCGACTTAATGTCAATTATTTGTTTTTGACCATCAGTTTTAGTTACACCTTTCTTAGATAACAACTTTAATCCATCACCAAATTCTAGATTATAATTATAATTTTTAACTCTATCATATCCTTTATAATTATATTCCTCAGCACTAAACCATACCATACAAACGAAATTTTGATTTAATTTTATTTTTGTAATATCCTTGTACGATATACCATAACCAGTTTTTTCTTCTATTGAACATTGAAGTGAAAATGGATGAAAATCTAAAGGTTTATATGTTCTCCAAGATGCTACTAATTTAGTATCTCTATTAACTGGAATGCTAAAATCATAATCAGTATCATCTAAAGTCCAACCTAAAAAATCATTCGCGGGTTTAGAAGGATTTTCAGGTTTTTCTACCATATTACCTTTCTCTATTATTTGTGTCTCATAAAGAGCTGTACCATCTTCTTCAGTAAACGATACCTCATAAAAATATTTATACGTTGCTTTTAATTTTATATCTTCTACTATCTCATCATTAAAATTAAATATACCATTAGAACTTTCCCATCCTAAAAATTCACAATTCTTTTTTTCTGGATTAGATGGTTTTACAACTAAGTCCCCCTTTTGTAATACAACAGAACTTATTACCGTACCATCATCATCAACAAAAGTAACAGTTCTTTCATTTAATTTACGAAATAAAAAATAACCTCCAACAAGTAATAATATTATTATAACAACTATTAGTATTATAATACCTATTTTATTTTTAGGTTTCTTTTCAACTAATTGCGAGTTATCTACAAAACTATTATTTTGTCCTACCACTTCATTCACTTGTGTAGTATTTTGTTCTACTACTTCATTCACCTGTGTACTATTTTGTACATTTTTGTTTATTTCACCATTCACACTACCAACTCCTACCTTAATAAGTATATCATTGTTTTAAGAAAAAACATAGTTTAAAGTATCCAAAAAAATAATATTTATTCAACATTATATATACCAATCTGTACCGATTTTGTTAGTATTTTTAATATTATAAATATTATTTATTTTCACTTTTTGTTAAGACTTTTTTATGCCAACATTTTTTCTTGCATTTTGGACATTTCATACGCCAATTAGTGTTAGTTATTCCACTCATACCAAAAAACATTTGAGTATAACCTGGAATATATTGGTGCTTGCATTCTTGACACTCATAATATCCTGTTTTTTGTAAAATATTAAGTGTAAAAAAACCAACTAAAATTAACATTACAAGATCAACTGCAAAAATTATATTTCTTATTAACATAGACATTTCAATAAATGTTGCTGAAAACACAATTACTACAAATATAACAATGGCTAGATTTATTATAATTTTATTTAAAGTTAGAATTCTCTTATTCAGAGTTTCGATTTCTCGTCTCATTTCCAATAGATTTTCTTCTGCTCGTTCATTGTACTTCTCTTCCATAATTTTTTTAGCTGATAATAGTTCATTAACGCTTATATCCAGTGTATTACACAACTGTAACATAATTCCTGCATCAGGCATTGATCTACCATTTTCCCAATGTGAAATTGCTCTATCTGTTATATTTAATTTATTAGCTAATTCTAATTGTGTCATATTTTTTTCTTTTCTTAACTCAGCAATAAACTTTCCTATCTTTATTTGATTCATTTTTTATCCTCACTTATTCAAAAATAATTATAATATAAATCCTTATAATTGTATCCACAGAGTTAATAGAGTTAATATGTTTAGAATAATTTTTATAAACAAAAAAAGACTATTTAATTATCTTAAAATAGTCTTTTAATATTATGTTTCAGAATATCCAAAAGGTATCTAATTCACGATTTTTCACTTTATTAATAGTTCCTATACTCGCACCATTTATTTACCTTACCTTCCACAACACTGCTTATATTTTTTACCACTGCCACATGGTGTAAGTTCTTGCAACTTTTCAGCAGAATCTTACAATTTTCTTGTAAGAAATGCAAATATTTTGTAAGATTTTTAACATATTTTAAACAATAAATTTTGTTAGTGTATCTAAAAAGGTATCTAAAATTTGCCATTATTGTATTTATACAATTTTTTATAGGCTGTTAAAAGTACTTATTATAGGTACAATCATAACATCTGCTTTTTCTAGATAAAACCCTTTTTTATCTATAGCTATACAAAAGCTTATATAATCATTAGATTTGCTTAATATAATGTTAGCATAATTTTGATTATTGAAATAATCTTTTAATTCGTCAATTGATAATTCTTTTAAGGTATCATTGTTTAAATATTCAATATCATGAGCATGTTTTGAAATGAAATCAACTATCAACTTAACATCTTTAAAATACAAACATATTGATATCCCTTTATCATTTTTTAGCAACTCAATTATTTCTCTAAAAATATTTTTTTCTTCAAAAAATTTCATTGTTCTTTCCTTTATAGGAAATATATTATTTTTCATTGCATTTCCTCCTTTTATAGCACACTGGACACCCTGTTCCATATGCCCTATTAAATATTTTGGCTTGCCAATCATTTCCACATTTAGAACATATCCACCATACTTTTTTACCGCTTCCTGTTGTCACATCTTTTGGTGTTAACGGAAATTTTTTCTCATAATTCCATTCTTCAACCAAATCCGGTCTATTTATATATAAATTATTATCTTGATTAATAGTATTTATTCTGTTCATGTTACCAATATGTTTATGTTTACAATCGAAGCAATAATTTGTTTTTGCTCTGATTCTTGCGCATATACTCATTTTATAAGATTTACCACATTCTTCGCATTTCCACCACACAGATTTTCTGCTACTGAAATATACGCTAGCTGGTGATATTGTATTATTCATTTCATAATCCCAATATTTAACAAGCGACGGAAACTTTATTTCTAAGCAATTTGTTTCATTTACTTTTTTTGCTGAACAATATGGACATTTTGAATATTCTATTCTCCTTCCAACACTTGTAAAAAAAGAACTTCCACATTTAGAACAAATCCACCATACTCTTTTGTTTGATCCTGCAGAAAGACTTTCTGGTAATAATTCACCATTTCTATTATAATCCCATTCTTTTAGTAATTCAGGATGAGAAATAGTAAAATTATTATCTTTGATTTTTTTTACATATAAATTGTAAATATCAACTTGATCTCTCTCAATATCTATGTCTTCAATTGTTTTGTTAATTATTTTTTGTATATTTTCCAAAACCACTTCAAGATATTTATACTTTCTATCAACCACACAATAAATTATTTTATTACTCTTATCATAATAATTCTTATCTGATTCCTTTATATGATATAAATCAATATCATTTTGTTCAATAATTAAATTTTTTCTTTTTTCTTTATATTTACTTTTTTCATTTTCATGATAATATGAACCATCATATTCAAATCCTATATTGAGTAATGGTAAATATATATCTATCTCCTGTTTTTCAACTTTTCTTCTACTTTCTACTTCAGTTACTTTTGAAAGATAATATAAAATTGCTTGCTCTGGAAATGATGTTCCATATTCTGAGTAGCAGTGAGGGCACCCAGTCCCGCTACTTCTTTTAGCAACTGTTGTTTTCCAACTATGTCCTAATGGACAAATCCACCATACTTTTTGATTTGAACCTGACATAACATTTTCTGGTATAATGTCTATATTTTTTTTATAATCCCATTCTTTTAATAATTCTGGATTTGTAGTTGGTAAATCATTTTCTCCAATAATTGTTTTTTGTCTTGTACAATATATACAACCGTGTCCCGCAGATCTACTATAAATTGCAGATTCCCATTCATGACCATTTTGACAAATCCACCATACTTTTTGTTTGCTTCCAACTGACACATCTTTTGGTGTGAGTGGATAATTTTTTTCGTAATTCCACTCTTTTGATAAATCAGGCCTATTGTCAAATAATGAACCGTTTTTTGTTATGATAGCTTTATTGCGATTTATTCCTATTTTTTTTAATCCACACACAGGACAACCCGTTCCACCTCTAAAACGATTCTTGGGAGTAGCTTCCCACTCATTATTACAACTGGAACACTTCCAACATATTTTTTTACTGGATCCAAGTGTAATTTTATCTAAAATTAATCCAGTATTTTTTTTATAATTATATTCATTCATTAATTCATTATTATCTTTTAATAGGTTACTCAAGTTAATCACTTCCATTTCAATTATACCATAATAAGTATAATTCTCCTGCAATTTCACATTAAAAAATTACATAAAAAAGGTATCTAAAAGGTATCTAAAGTGCTTTTTTAGGGGTTAGAATACAAAAAAGTTGTATTCAAGAAAAAACTCGCAAACCCTTATAAATACTGGGCTCACGAGCATTATTTACCACAACACTGCTTATATTTCTTATTAGACCCACATGGACATGGATCATTTCTTTTAACTTTTTCTTCTTTCTTTTTAGGTTGTTTTTTAACAGTTTCTTTTCCGTCATTTGTTCTTATATTTTTAGCAACTTCTTCTCTTTCAGTATTTTGTCTTACTTCTGCATTAAGTAAAAATCTTGATATTTCTTCACTTATTGTAGCAAGCATACCATCGAACATTTGGAAACCTTCAAGAGCATAAACTTGAAGTGGATTACTTTGAGCATATCCTCTAAGCCCAACTCCTTCTTTAAGTGCTTCCATCGCATCTAATTGATCCATCCAGTTTTTATCAACAACTTTTAAAGAAATTGATTTTTCAAAGTCATTTTGTATATCTTCAGGAATATCTTCAAGTTTCTTATTGTAATCTTCAATAACTAAATTGTATACAAAATCAATTACTTCTTCTGTATTTTTATCTTGTAAATCATTTATATTTAATTTTTTCTTCTTTAATAATCCATTATTAAATCTTTCAATAATATTATTTAAATCATTATTAGTTAAATATCCTTCAGGAGCAAGATGAACATTAATTTGATTTGCAACAAAATCTTTAAATGTTTCAATTACTCTATCCTTAATACTTTCTTTATCTAAAATTTCATTTCGTCTTTCATAAATAATTTCTCTTTGTTTACTAATTACATTATCAAAATCTAAAAGTCCTTTTCTTCTATCAAAGTTAAATCCTTCTACCTTCTTTTGAGCAGATTCTAAACTATTTGAAATCATCTTATTAGAAATAGCTTGATCTTCTGGAAGTCCTAAAGTTTGCATTACTGACTTCATTTTGTCAGAACCAAACTTAATCATTAAATCATCTTCCATTGAAACAAAGAATCTTGTAGTACCAGGGTCACCTTGTCTACCTGCACGTCCACGTAATTGATTATCAATACGTCTAGATTCATGTCTTTCTGTACCAATTACAAATAAACCACCAAGTTCACGAACGCCTTCACCAAGTTTAATATCTGTACCACGACCAGCCATATTTGTAGCAATTGTAACAGAACCTTTTTGACCAGCTTTTTCAATAATTAAAGCTTCTCTTTCATGATTCTTAGCGTTTAAAAGTTCATGTTTTACTTTAGCTTTTGTTAATAATTGACTTACAACTTCACTAGTTTCTACAGATGCAACACCAATTAAAATTGGTCTTCCCGTAGAATGAATTTGTTTAACTGTTCTAACAAGTGCAGTATATTTACCATTTAAACTTGAATAAATTAAATCAACTTGGTCATCACGAATAACAGGTTTATTTGTAGGAATACAAACAACATAAGTATTATATATATTTTGAAATTCCTCTTCTTCTGTTTTAGCAGTACCTGTCATACCAGATAATTTATTATACATTCTAAATAAATTTTGAAATGTTATAGTTGCAAGTGTCTTAGTTTCTTCATTAATTGTAACATTTTCTTTTGCTTCTATTGCTTGATGTAAACCTTCACTAAACTGTCTACCATGCATAAGTCTTCCAGTAAATGTATCTACTATTAAAACTTTATCATTCTCAACAACATAATCAACATCTTTTTTAAATCCATAATTAGCAACTAAAGCCTTATCCAATGTATGAACCATTACACTATTTTTGATATCATATAAGTTATCAACTCTTAATAACTTTTCAGCTTTTTTAACACCATCTTCTGTAAGAGTAACTCTTTTAGTTTTTTCATCAAGAACATAATCATCTATAGTTAAATTTTTAGCAACTCTATCTGCTTCTTTATATACATTTGAACTTTTAGCTGCACCACCAGAAATAATTAAAGGTGTTCTTGCTTCATCTATAAGTACTGAGTCTACCTCATCTATAACAGCAAAGTTAAGTCCTCTTTGAACTCTTCTTTCTTTTCTTACTACCATATTATCTCTTAAGTAATCAAACCCAAGTTCGTTATTAGTAGTATAAGTAATATCAGCATTATATGCTTCTTGCTTTTCACTATGAGTATGACTTCTTAAATTAACTCCAACACTAACACCAAGTAAATCATATATTGGTTTCATCCACTCAGCATTACGAGAAGATAAGTATTCATTTGTTGTAATAACATGAACACCAAGACCACTCAATGCATTTAAATATGAGGGAAGTACAGTAGTTAAAGTTTTACCTTCTCCTGTTTTCATTTCAGCAATATTACCTCTATGAATTGCAATACCACCAATTAATTGAACGCGATATGGTTTTTCTCCAATTGCTCTAAAACAAGCCTCTCTAGCAAGTGCGAATGCCTCAACTAATATATCATCTAAAGTTTCTCCGTTTTCAATTCTAGTTTTAAATTCATCAGTCTTAGCTTTAAATTCAACATCTTTAATTTTTTTCATATCATTATCTAAAGCTTCGATTTGATCAACTAATTTATTTATCTTTTTAAGTTCTTTAGTTTCATAATCAAATAAATTTTTGAATAGTTTCATAAACAACCCTCCATAAAGGATATTATAACAAATAAAAAGGGAAATGTGAAATAATTTCCCTTAAATAATTAATTAGCTTCAATTACTCCGTAATCCCCATCTTTTCTCTTGTAAATAACATTAATTTTTTCAGTATCTACATTTTTAAATACAAAGAATGAATGTCCAAGTAATTCCATTTGAACAATAGCTTCTTCTTCATCAATAGGTTTTAAGAATACTTCTTTTTTTCTAACAATAGTTTCATTTTCAAATTCTTCGTATTCTTCTATTTCGATAGAAGGAACGAATTCATCTTTATTACTCTTTCTACTATTAAGTTTACCTCTGTATTTTTTGAATTGTCTTTCAAGCTTATCAACAACTAAATCAATAGCAGCATATAAATCTGCATGAGATTCTTCAGCTCTAATATGATATTTTCCACTCCAAATAGTAACTTCTACTTTTTGGTCTTTTCCTTTAGCCGAAATAAGTGCTTTAGCTTCAACCTCATCATTATCATCTAAATATTTTTCTAATTTAGATAACTTATCTTCAATGTAATCATTGATTGCTTCAGTAACATCTAATTTGTTACCACGGATATTATATTTCATAATCTATTCCTCCTAATACAATAATATCATAATAAATAGTCATATTCTATAATTCTATTTAATATTGAACAAATTATTTACAAAAAAAAATACACAAACTTCGTGTATTCTCAAACTACTGTAAAACTAACCTCTCTTACATTAATAGCCTGACTTCCCTTAGCAGTTTCTATTAATGTATATTCTACTATTTCCCCTTCTTTTAAAGATTTATATCCTTCCTGGTCTATTGCAGAGTAATGAACAAAAATATCTTCATTAACCATTTCTCCATTCTCAATAAAACCATATCCTTTGTCATTGTTAAACCACTTAACACGACCTCTACGCATAAGCGCACCATCCCTTCTTGTAAAAATATTTAGTGTATACATACTACTTACACGCTTATTATAATATAACATTAAAATATAAAATGAATAATAATGACATTATCAAATAAAATATTGTCATCAATTAATTAAAATATTAAAAAAAATAACATTACGACAAAATAAGATTGTTTAATGACAAAATCAAAAAATAATCATTAAATTATATTAACATAAAACTATAATATGAAAGAGATAGTAATAAACAAATTAATTAATATTATAAAAAAATATAATGATATAGATAATACTAAGTTACTAGAAATAAAGTATGGTCTTGAAACAATATATTTAACTATTATTAAAACCATAGTTTTTATTGTTCTAGCATATTTTATCAATACCTTAACAGAATTACTATATTTTATACTTTTTTATGGAATTTTAAGATTAACTGGATTCGGTGTACATGCTCACAAAAGTTTGCATTGCTGGATATCTTCAATATTAATATTTGTATTAATTCCAATATTAATAAAATATGTAAGTATACCAGAATACTTATTATATGCAGTTACATTATTAACAATAATTTTATTTTTTTTATATGCACCTGCAGATACACCAAAAAGACCACTAATCAATAAGAAAAAAAGAATAATTTACAAACTATTAACAATTATAATTGGAATAATATACTTTATAACAATAATTATGAACAACAATATTACAACAATAAATTCTATGTTCTACTCGCTAGTATTAGAAAGTTTCTTAGTGACACCAATAGCATACAAAATATTTGGTGTATCATATAAGAATTATAAAAATTATAAAAGAAAGGAGAAAAAGTAATGAAATTATTTGCAAAAGCATTAGCAGCAGTTGGAGCATTTGTTGCTGCTACAGCAGCAGCTGGTTGTGTTATCGTTTATCTTGATGAACCAGAAATGCCTGAATCAATGTTAAAATAATAAAAATGGACTATTAACTAGTCCATTTTATTTTTTATTATAATTTTCGAAATAAAGAAATTAGAATTATTACTTTGAATAAAACTTAATAATTTTGATTCAGTTAACAATTTATTAACAATATATAATCCAAGTCCTCTATTTAGACCTTTTGTGGAATAAAATTTCCTATTAATTTTACTTATACTAACAACTTCATCACAACTATTTTCAATAGAGATAATAACACTACTATTTTCTTTATAAAAGTCTATTATTAATTTTTTCTCTTTACTATCCCTAGCCGCACTTATAGCATTATCAAGCAATATGGGAATTATTCTACACAAAATGATATAATCATTTTCATCTATATTTTCAAGATAAGAAACAATCCTTTTAGAAATATTAACATTAACTTTTAAACCATAAGATTCTAAATTAAATAACTTATAATATATAATACCTTTTAAATTTTTAGGTAATATATTAATATTCTTAATAGTATCGTTATTTTTATCATACATACTAATCATTGAATTCAATAATTCTTCAAACTTTTTTGAATTTTTATTTTTATATGATTTCAACAAAATTAAATTATTTAACATTTCATGATTATTAATTCTATTATCATCAATAATAACTTCATATTTAGATATATTATCAAGTAAAATATCTATTTTCTCAAGTTCACTTTTAAATTT
>JAZUBJ010000004.1:0-23905 GCA_045638445.1 Bacilli bacterium
GTGAATACTTTTTTAAATAGTGTTGTAAATAAAGATGAATTAAATCTTAAATTTTATTCTGTACTTGGTGCTGAAATAAAAAATAGCAATGTTATTACAACAGGTAGTTATGTAGATGTAAGTGTTAATAATCAAAATCAAAGATATTATTTAATTGTTGATGGAGACGTTAATAGTGACGGTAAACTTTCTATATTTGATATAGTTAAAATAAATAATCATATAGTTTATAGTGATAAAAAGTTAAGTGGTATTTATTATTTAGCGGCTGACTATAATATGGATGGTAAAGTTTCTATATTTGATATAGTAAAAATTAATAATGTAATAGTAGGAGGTAACTAGTGAAAAATAAGGTAAAATATTTATTATTTGTTATTTTAATGTGTCCACTTTTTGTAAGTGCAGCTGAGGTTAGTTTATCTTGTCCTAGCAGTGTTAATAGTGGTGAATCTGTTACTTGTTCTATAAATATAAATAGTGGTAGTGAATATGTTGCTGGATTTGAAGCTAGTATAAATGCTGGAAGTGGTCTTACTTATAAATCTTATTCACTAAGTAGTGGGTGGGCAGGTACTTCTACAAGTAGTAATTTCTTGGTTTACGGAAATAAGGTAAATGGAAGTAAAACACTTGGAAAGTATGTTTATACTGCTAAAGGAAATCCTAATGACAAATTAACTATTAGTTTAAAAAATATAAGTGTTTCAAATGAAAATGGAAATGCTATTAGTTCTAATAGTAGTGCTAGTGCTACTATTAGAATTAAATGTAATGATAATAATCTTAAGAGTTTAAGTGTTGATGGTGTAAGTGTAAGTGGATTTAATAAAAATACTTTAACTTATAATATGACAACAGAAAAAACATCAATTAATATTGCTGCTAGTGCTAGTAGTTCATATGCTAAAATAAGTGGTACTGGTAAAAAGACTGTTAATTATGGTAAAAATGTTTATGATGTTGTTGTTACAAGTGAAAGTGGTAGTAAAAAAATATATAAAATAAATGTTACTAGACCAGATAATAGGGAAACTATTAATACTTTAAGTTCTTTAAGTGTTGTTGGTTATACAATTAATCCATCTTTTTCTAGCAAAACAAATACTTATAAATTGAATGTTGATTCAAGTGTTAATAGTATAAGTATTAAAGCTACTCGTACTAGCTTAAAATCATCCTTTGTAAGTGGTTTTGGAGAGAGAAGCGTTAAACTTGATTATGGAGATAATAATGTTTTAGTTAAGGTTAAAGCTGAAAATGAAAAGATTAATACTTATACAATTGTTGTTAATCGTAAAGATAATAGAAGTTCTAATAATTATTTAAGAGAATTGACTGTAAAAGAAGGAAATATTAAATTTGATAAAAACACTTTAAATTATTCTCTTGTTACTGATACAGATAGTGTTGAGATTACTGCTATAGCAGAAGATTTAAAAGCTAAAGTATCTGGTGGAGGTAAAATTACTTTAAAAGATGGAATGAACGTTATATTAGTTGTTGTTACTGCTGAAAATAATAGTACAAGACAATATACAATTCAAGTAACAAAGACAGATGATTTAAGTAGTTTTGTTTCATCTAATAATTTATCTGCATTAAAGGTTAATGGATATTCAATTAACTTGTCGAATGATAATTTAGAATATGAAGTAAACACAAATGATGATAAATTAGATTTAGATTATATTTTAGAAGATAATAATTCTAATATTGAAATCTTAGGTAATGAAAATTTAAATGATGGAAGTGTAGTAACATTAAAGGTAACCGCTAGTGATGGAAATGTTAAAGAATATAAATTAAAGGTTTCTAAGCAAAATGTTGCTAGTGAAAGTAAAAGTAGTTCTAATACTTTATTAATAGTTTTATTAATTATATCTGTTATTGGAAATATTGTTTTATTAATTTTGTTTGTTACTAAAAAGAACAAAGTTGTTATAACAGATGAAAATAATGTAAACGAAAAGAGTAATGAATAATCATTACTCTTATTTTTTTGTATAAAAAAACTCAACATATGTTGAGTTAATTTCTTATGGCGGAGACAGAGAGATTTGAACTCTCGCGCCAGTTTCCCGACCTACACCCTTAGCAGGGGCGCCTCTTCAGCCTCTTGAGTATGTCTCCATTTTCCGTTGGCCATGTATTAATAATACATTATATATTTCGTTAAGTCAAGAAAAAACTTGAATTATCTAATTATTTTTGTTAATATTAACTTATACAATATACAAGGAAGTGTAGAAGAATGGAAGAAAATATTTTACAACAAGGTAATCCGATTAGTTTAGAAGAAGAATTAAGAAAAGAAGAAGAGTTTATAAATACAATAAAGATGGAACCAATACTTGAAAAAATATGTATTGAAGAAGAAGAAACAGTTGTTAAACAAAGAAAAATGATGAAATTAACGGATTATTTTTTACTTGCTTTAATATTTATTTTAAGTGCAGTATTTATTTTCGTTTTATTTACTGTTAAATAGTTATTTCTTTTTTTATATGAGTCTCATTTGAGACTTTTTATTTTTCCTTTATTTTAGAAATAATTTCTTGTATTTTGGAAGAATAAATATTTTTAGAAAAATGTATTGACATTTTATTGTTAATGGAATAAAATGTTTTTTAATTTAAGTTATTTGGAGTGGTAATATGATGAATTTTAATAGACACACAATTTTATCGATAAAAAACATTGGTTTATGTAAATCTATTATTTCGTCATGTGTAAAAATGATTTAATCTACGGTTTGTAAAATCAGAATGATTTTGCGAGCCGTTTTTAATTATATGGAGGTTTATATGAATGAGTTAAGTATTTATGATTTAATTGGTATGTTATCCAAACATAGTGATGAAGATATTAAAATGATTTTGAAAGCATATAAGTTTGCTAGTGAACTTCATAAAGGACAACTTAGGCAGAGCGGTGAAGAGTATATTATTCATCCTTTAAATGTTGCTGTTATTTTAGCTGAAATGAATGCTGATGCAGATACTATTTGTGCTGGTCTTTTACATGATACATTAGAAGATACTCCTATAACTAAAGAAGAAATAATTGAAGAATTTAATCCTGAGGTTGCAAAACTTGTTGATGGTGTAACTAAAATTAGTAAAATGAATTTTTCTTCTAAAAAAGAATCTAATCTTGCAAATACTAGAAAGATAATAACTGGAATTACGGAAGATGTTCGTATTATTATAATTAAACTTGCAGATAGACTTCATAATATGAGAACTCTTGGATTTAAAAGTGAATTTAAGCAAAAAGAGAATTCTCTTGAAACATTAGAAATTTTTGCTCCGCTTGCATATTATATTGGTAACTATAGAATTAAGAGTGAACTAGAAGATTTATCTTTTATGTATTTAAGACCTGAAATATATTATGATTTGCAGGAAAAAAGAGATAAAATTGAAGAAGAGAATATGGATTGTTTAATAGAAATGCTTGATACGATAGAGAGAATATTAAATGATGAGAATATTCCGAATGATATAAAAATTAGAACCAAAAATATTTATGGTATTTATAAAAAAATAAATGAAGGATACGATATTAGAGATATACATGATCTTCATAATTTGAAGGTTATGGTAAAAGAAGTATCTGATTGTTATCGTAGTTTAGGACTTATACATGGTGTTTATCATCCTGTTAATAATAAATTTAAAGATTTTATTTGTTGCCCTAAGCCTAATATGTATCGTTCTTTACATACTACTGTTTATAGTGGGACAGGTCAAATCGTTCAAACACAGATTAGAACATTTGATATGGATAAAGTTGCATCATTTGGTCTTGCTACCTATTGGGATATACATAAGGGAGAAGCAAGAAATATTATGCAGAGTGAATTAAGAGAAAAATGTCAATTTTTTAATTCACTTATGGAAATAAATTCTATGTTTAGGGATAATGAAGAATTCGTTGATCATGTAAAAAAAGAAGTGTTTACAGATAATATATTTGTTTATACGGTTAATGGAGATAGAATTGAATTACCAAAAGGTGCTACATTAATTGATCTTGCTTATAGAATTCATACGAATATTGGAAACACTATGATAGGTGGTTTTGTTAATGATGAATTCAAATCTATTGATTATGTTCTTAAAAATAATGATAGAGTTAGAATAATTACAGATGAGTTTTCTTATGGACCTGATCAAGAATGGTTTGATAAAGCTCAAACAACTTTAGCAAGAAGAAAAATAAGAGAGTTTGTAAAATAAGTTAAATGATATAGTTTAACTTGTTTTAATTTATAAAATATTATATAATCATAAGCGTATTAAGAGGTGAAGAGGAATGTATAAAGAATTAGCTGATTTGATTTTTCCTGAAATTAATAAAACATTAGAAGATTATAAAGAAATGTATCCAAGAAGAGAAGAGGGAACAGTTGTTACAAGATTTGCTCCAAGTCCAACTGGATATGTTCATATTGGTGGGATTTATCAAGCTATTATAGATTATTTAATTGCTAGAAATAATAATGGTGTTTTCTTTTTAAGAATTGAAGATACTGATCAAAAAAGAGAATTAAAAGAAGCTGTTGATTTAATTAAAGATGCTTTATATTATTATGGTTTAGTTCCAGATGAATTTCAACTTGATGGTGAAGTTAAAGGAAATTATGGACCATATGTTCAAAGTGAAAGAAAAGAAATATATCATACATTTATTAAACATTTAATTGAAATTGGTAGAGCTTATCCATGTTTTTGTACACATGACACTTTAGAAGAATTAAGAACAATGCAAGAACATAAAAAACAAAGAACTGGATACTATGGAAAATATGCTAAATGTAGACAACTTAGTGTTGAAGAGATGATTAATAAAGTTAAAGAGGGAATACCTTATGTTATTAGATTTAAATCTGAAGGTGACTTTGAAAATAAAATTAAATTTAATGATTTAGTTAAGGGTGAACTTGAACTTTCTGAAAATGATGAAGATTTAGTTATTATGAAGAGTGATAACTTACTTCCAACATATCATTTTGCTCATGTTGTAGATGACTTTTTAATGGGAACTACTCATGTTGTAAGAGGAGAAGAATGGTTAAGTAGTGCGCCTAAACACGTAGAGTTGTTTAATGCATTTGGATTTAAAGTTCCAAATTATGTTCATACTCCTTTAATTATTAAAAAAGAAGGAAATAGTATTAGAAAAATTAGTAAGAGAAAAGATCCAGAAGCATCTATGAGTTATTATACTGATTTAGGATATCCTGCAGTTGCTGTAATTGAGTCTTTAATGACAATAATAAATTCTAATTATGAAGAGTGGCATAGAGAGAATCCAGATAAGATATTTACTGATTTTGAATATAATCCTAGTAAAATGTCTTCAAGTGGTGGACTTTATGATTTAGAAAAATTAAATAATATTTCAAAAGAGTTTATTTCTAAGATGAATGCTGACATGTTACTTGAAGAAAGTTATAAATGGGCATGTAATTATAGTGAATCTCTTAAAAATTTAATTGATAGAGATAGAGAATACTATAGAAATATTATTAATATTGAACGTGATCAAGAAAAACCAAGAAAAGACATTGTAAATTATAGTATGATTGAAAGTCTTATTTGGTATATGTATGATGAAGAATTTAATTCTCGTGAAAAAGAATATGAATGGAAAAACATTACTGATTTAGATGAAATTAAAAATATTTTAAATGTTTATTTTGACAAATATTATGATGAAAATGATGATAAAGATGTATGGTTTGATAAAGTTAAAGGACTTTGTGATGAATTAGGATACGCTTCTAATATAAAAGAATATAAGAAAAATCCTGAAGCATTTAAGGGTAATGTAGCTGATATTAGTACAGTTATTAGAGTTGCTATTACTTCAAAATCAAATACACCTGATTTATATCATATTATCAAGTTACTTGGTAAAGATAGAATTATGGAAAGAATTAATAATTTATAAAATAAAAAAGTCGTATTTTACGACTTTTTTTTGATTTTCTCAATTTTAATTGTATAACCAATTGGTCCTAAGATTTGAATTAGATTTTTAACAGTAGGAGAGTGCATTCCAGACTCTATTCTTGCTACTTTGGTTCTACTAACTTTAGAATATAATCCTAGTAGTTCTTGAGTTAGGTTATTTTCTTTTCTAAATGAAATAAAATCCACTATAAAATCTTTTTCTAGTTCTTCATTTGATTTTATTGGTTCAATATAATTAATATACTCATACATCTTCTTCATAAATTCATTGTATCACATTTGATACAATAAGTGTATAATTAAATAAAAAAAATTAATCATATAAAAAAATTATGTTATAATTACATTATATGATTGGAGAATAGTAATATGAAAGACACAAGTATTTTAACAAATAATGGAATAAACGTACAAGCAAGTTTAGAATTATTTGGTGATATGGAAATGTATGATGAAACATTAGGCGATTTTTTAGATATGTCTGATGAAAAAATTACTACATTAGAACAATATAAGAACGCAAATGATATGCCTAATTATGCAATTGCAGTTCATGCATTAAAAAGTGATGCTAGATATTTAGGTTTTACAACACTTGCGGATTTATCTTATGAATCAGAAATGAAAAGTAAAGCGGGTGATTCAGTTTTTGTTGCTGAAAATCATTCTAAAATATTACAAGAAGCAAAGAGAGTTATTAATTTATCACAACAATATATGGGAAGAGAGTTAACACAAGTAATTCCTGATGGAGCGGCTGCTCAACCAGCTGCAGCAGTAGAGGCTACTCCAGTTCAAACTGAAATGGTTGCTCAACCAGTGGCTACTCCTGTTCAAACAGAAGTTGTTGCTCAACCAGTTGAAGCTGCACCAATTACAATTCAATCAGTGGATGCTGTTCCTGCTCAAACTGCAGTAGTTGCTCAACTAGCAGAAGCTGCACCAATTACAATTCAATCAGTGGATGCTGTTCCTGTTCAAACTGCAGTGGTAGCTCAACCAGTTGAGGCTGCACCTATAACAGTTCAATCAGTAGAAGCAGTACCAGTTCAAACTGCAACAGTTGTTCAACCAGTAGTTGAAAATTCTGTTTCTAATGCAAATACTATTCAATTTTTTCCTGCTGATAATTATGGTTATGATCCTATGAGTCAAGCATTATATATGCAACAACAAACACAAGAAAATATTTCTCAAGTAGCGGCTGTTAAAAAAGGAATTATATTAGTTGTTGATGATTCTCCACTTGTTTCAAATTTTGTTAAGAAAATATTTAGTTCAAATTATGATGTTATGATTGCCTCAGATGGACAAAAAGCAATCGATATTATTAATGATGATAATATTAGAAGTCAAATTAAAACATGTTTACTTGATTTGAATATGCCAAATGTAAATGGTTTTGATGTAATGGATTATTTTAAAGAAAAAGGTTTTTTTGTAAGAACACCAGTTGCTATTATTAGTGGTGCTGAAGATGATGAATCACTTGATAAAGCAAAAGGCTATCCAATCGTTGATGTTTTACCAAAACCATTTAATGAAAGAGATGTTCAAAGAGTAGTTGAGAAGTGTTTAGCTGTATATTTCTAGGAGTTTTATAACTCCTTTTTTTTGCATATTTTTTATTTACCTTAATATAATTTATTGAGGAGACGAAATATGAATAAACAAAATTTATGGTTTTTAACTTTATTTTCTTTTATATTAATACTTGGTGTTTATTATATTACTTTACCTAATGAAATTTTCAAAAAAAATGAAACTGATTTAGTTAGTACTGATGTTGATGTTGTTGTAAGTGAAGAAAATAAACTGCTTGCTCTTAGGGTTCAAAGAAATGAGGAAGTAGAACAAACTATGGGAGAATTACAAGAAAAGATTAATTGTACAGAATGTACTAGTGAAGAAAAAAATGTTGCGTTTGAAGAATTACAGGTTTTAAATTTATCAAAAGGAAAAGAAACTTATTTAGAAGATAAAATTTTAAAATTATTTAAGATTAATTCTTATGTTGAAATTAATAGTGATAATATAAATGTTATTATTTCTTCTTCTGAACATAATTTAACTATTGTTAATGATGTGATGAGGTGTATTCAGGAGGAATTTGAAGATAAAAAAAATATTATTGTTAAATTTGAATAATTGGGCTTTTTAAATTATATATTTTTAATTTTATTCATAGATTATGCTAGGTGATACTATGAATAAAAATATTTTGACAAATAGAGAAAAATCTATTTTTAATATGCTTATAAAAAATAAAACAACAAGGGAAATTGCAGATGAGTTAAATATAAGTGAGAAAACAGTTAGAAATCATATTTCTAATTGTATGCAAAAACTTGAATGTAAGAGTAGGACAAATGCTGTTATAGAATTATTAAAATTAGGTGAAATTTCTTTATAAAAATGTAATTTTATTATTTTATTTGAATAATATTTATTATGATAAAAGATTATATTATAAATAAAGCTAATGTTTTAATAATGTATTTTGTATTAATCGGATTATTTTGTTTTATTCCTGCAAATGAGAAGTATGTTATTGAAGAAAATAATATTTCTTCTAATGTTTATCTTCTTGATAAAGATGATTATGTTTCTAAAGTTATGTATTATTTTAATACTGATTCTGTTATTGATTTAATTAGTGAAAAATTACAATTATTGATGAATGGGATTGGAAATGATAATTTTGTTCCTTTAATTCCAAAAAATACAAAAATTAATAAGATAGATGTTGTTCGTGATAATGTTTATATAGATTTTAATGAAGAGATTCTTAATGTAAATAAGTCTAATGAAGAAGAAATGATTGAAGCTATTGTTTATAGTTTATGTGATATTAATGGTATTAATAATATATATTTGAGTATTAATGGTAAGAGTTTTAATGTTCTTCCTAACTCTAAAAAGGAGATAATATATCCTTTAAATAAAAATTTTGGTATTAATAAAGATTATAATATTTTAAATTTTAATGATATAAGTAAGACTGTTGTGGTTTTTGCTAAAGAAGTAGATGATTTTTCATATTTTGTTCCGATTACTAAAGTTTATAATTCTCAAGATGAGAAAGTAGAAGTTATTATTCAGGAATTAAAAAGTATAGAAAATACTCAAGATGGTTTGATCGGATATTTAAATAATGATGTTAAATTAGTTAATTATTCTATTGGTGAGGATACTATGGTTTTGTCATTTAATACAAATATTGATAGAGAATATGAGAATTTTATTAATCTCTCTATTAATGAAAACTATAAAAACAAACAAATTATATATAAATATGAATAATTTTTTGTAAAAATTAAATAAAATGCTTGAAATATTAATTTTTTTATTGTATACTTTATCTTGTCAGTTGAAATGACTCCGTAGCTCAGCTGGATAGAGCAACGGCCTTCTAAGCCGTCGGTCGCACGTTCGAATCGTGTCGGGGTCACCACTTGATATTTACTCAGTCATAAGACTGAGTTTTTTATTTGTAAAAATAATATATTTGTGATATATTTGAATAGTAGAGGTGTTATATGACATATTATATTGTAGGTTTAATAGCTATTATATTTTTATATAAGATATTTGAAGAAAGAGGATTTGGATGGAGTTATTTATTTTCTCTTTTGTTATATATCGTTATGGGAATTATATTTAATAAATTCGTTCCAATGTTTAATTATGGCCCTGTAAGGTTTGGATGTGAGATAGCATTAATTTTATTATCATTATTTATTTATTGTAAAGCTATGTATTTTTTATTTAATTCATTAAGTGTTGCGGTAGTCTTTGTGGTTAGTGCTTATGCATGTTCTATTGCATTTTGGTATGGTATGGGGATTATATATCCACAAATATTAGACTTTTTATTGAATATTGTAAATAATTTCATTTAGAAGCGTTATGCTTCTTTTTTATTTATTTGACAAAACGAACATTTTATTGTATAATATGCTCAATTTATGGGGTTAAATATGGAAAAAAGAAATGAAGAGGTTATATTAGAAAATTTAGAATTTATTAAGAAAAATGCTTTAAAATATGTTGGATTTGGTGTTTCCTATGATGATTTAGTTCAAATATCTTGTGAAGCTGTAATTAGAGCAATTAATAATTATAAAAATACACAAAAATTTAGAGATTATATTAGCATTTATATTTATTATTTTATAAATGAAGCTATTGTGAAAGCAAATTGTATTCATTTTACTTCGACGGCTTATTATATTGATATATTTAAAATATTAAAAGCTAAGAAAGCAGGATGTAAAACAATCGATGATATATGCAAATATACAGGATTATCAATTGAAAGAGTTAAGGAATGTTCACATTTTTTAAAGAAAGATATTTCTCTTAGTGATTGCGATTTTGTTGATGTTGAAAGTTTAGAAACTGAAGTTGTTCATAATTTAGATGATGACAATATAATATATAAGTTTTTTAGAAATACATATTTAACAAATAAAGAAAAAGAAATATTAAAAATGAGATATGGTTTTTATGGTAAAGCGTATACTTTTGTTGAAATTGCTGAGATTTTAAATATAAGTCATCAAAGGGTTTCAATGGCACATATGGAAGCTTTACTTAAATTTAGAAAATTTTTATTATCTATAGGTATAGTAGATATTGAAGATTTTAGTTTAAAAGAAAGTGATTTAAAGAAATTAAAAGCGTAAAATTTGACTTTTTGGTTAATTTATGGTATAATTTACGCGACTTTAAGGGGGATAATAATATGATAATAGAAAGTGAATTTATAAAAACTGATTTAGTTGAGAAAATATCTGAAGACGATGTTAATCTGATTGTTGAGTATATTGAAAAAACATTTGATGATACTCCAAACTCAAATAATCAAATGTCAAATATGGTTAAGCTATCAAACTTTTTAAATAAAAATTCGTTATCTATAGAAGAATTAGAATGTGAAAAGTTATTAAATAGATCAAAAAAATTGCCTAATACATTACATGCATTATATTTGGCAGGTATTTTAGTTAGAATTAATAATTATTCTAATTTAATTACTTTATTTCAAATATATTGTGCAGAGAATAATGTTGAACAAACACGTGATGTTGATGTTGATTTATATCAACATAGTTATGAAAGTAATGATTTAGATTTATTTAGAGTTTATTTGGCTGAGGTTGGTGAATTTAAATTATTAAGTGCTGAAGAAGAGAAAATATTAGCATCTCAAGGTGAAAAAGGTAGAAATAAATTAGTAGAGCATAATTTAAGACTTGTTATTTCAATTGCTAAGACTTTAAAAGGACTTGGCGTTTCACTTAGTGATTTAGTTCAATATGGTAATGAAGGGTTAATAATTGCTGCTAGAAAATTTGATGTTAATAGGGGATGTAGATTTTCTACATATGCCACTTGGTGGATTAAACAAAATATGAAAAGAGGTATAGCTGATGCTAGTAGAACAATCAGAATACCTGTTCATTTACATGAAAATATAATTAAAGTAAAAAAAGCAATTTCTATTTATACAATAGAAAATAATGGAGAATTTCCTAGTGATGAAAAAATTTCTGAAATGTCAGGAATACCTGTTGATAAAGTTGTAATAGCTAGAAATAATATGGATTTAACAGTGTCTCTTTCAACTCCTATAGGTGGTTCTGGTGATGAAGCTAATGATACTTTTTTAGGTGATATGATAGAAGATACAAATAGTTCATTAGAAAATAATGCTCATAAATTATATTTAGAAGAATTCTTTGAAGCATTTGAATTATCTGGATATATTACTCCTAAGGAAAAAGAAATTTTAAAATATAGATTTGGGTTTTATGATGGTAAAGAATATACTCTTGAAGAAGTAGGTCAAATGTTTGGTGTTACTCGTGAGAGAATTAGACAAATTCAAAAGAAAGCTTTAACAAAAGTTAGAAGAGATATTTATCTTAGGAGATTTGATCCTAAAAAATTAGATAAAGAATATGATTTAAGATTAAAAAGAAAAAGTAAAGGAAGTTCAAATTTAAAGATGGTATTATAATTTAATACTTCTTATTTGAACTTTTTTAAAGAAAAGGGGTTTTTGAAATGAATGATTTAGAATTAGTTTGTACTGAAGAAGAATTAAATAAAGTTATTAGTTATATTGATAAGTCTTTTAATACAAGTAAAAATTCAGATAGACAATTTGATAATATTACAAATTTAGCTAATTTTTTAAAGAAAAATAATATTAGACTAGGTGCTATAGAATGTGAAAAGATTTTAGATTCATCTAATAAGATAAATGAAACTTTTTATACTTTATATTTAGCTGAAACATTATTAAGAGTTAATAAATTTCCAGAACTTGTTAATTTAGTTCAACTATATTCAATTAGAACAGGTAATGAACTTGAAAAAGACATTGATCATAAAATGTATGGTGATAGTCGTGATGGAAATGATATAGATTTAATTAAATTATATTTAAATGAGATTGGTGATTATTCTGTATTAACAAAGGAAGAAGAGTTAGAATTAATTAGTCAAGGAGAAGAAGGTAGACGTAAATTATGTGAACATAATTTAAAGCTTGTTGTTTCTATCGCTAAGACATATAGGGGTAATGGTCTTCCTTTAGGTGATTTAATTCAATTTGGTAATGAAGGATTAGTTGTTGCTTCTAAAAAATTTGATTCTAATAAAGGATGTAAATTTTCTACATATGCTACATATTGGGTTAAACAATGTATAACTAGAGGAATTGCTGATAGAAGTAGAACAATCAGAATACCAGTTCATATTCATGAAAACATTATTAGAATGAAAAAAGCAATTAATCTTTATAAAATGCAAAATGGTGGATATGATCCAAATAATGAAGAACTTGCTAGGATGTTAGATTTATCTGTTGAAAAAATAGAACTTGCTAAAAAATGTATGGATATTACAATATCTTTATCTACTCCTGTTGGTGCTGGAGAAGATGGTGCAGATACAGAACTTGGTGAATTAATTGAAGATGAACGTCTTAATTTTGATAATACTATGGATGATATGATAATTCGTGATTTTATGTCTAAATTTATGAGTACCACTAGAATTAGTGAACGTGATAAAAAGATTTTGATGTTAAGAAATGGATTTTATAATAATAAAAAATATACTTTAGAAGAAATAGGTGCCATGTATGGTGTTACTCGTGAGAGAATTAGACAAATAGAGTTACATGCACTAAGAAAATTACAAAAAGATATTGTTATTGGAAGTTTTGATCCGAAATTTGATGTTATGTGTGATGCTGAAGTTGCCCATGCAAGAAAGATGTTAAATGGGTATAATGACGTATACGATGATGGTATATATTTTGGAGGATATAGAAGATAATATGCAGGAAGTTAATTATAATGAAGAAGATTTACATTTTTTATCTAGTGAAGAAGATATAAATAATGTTGTTAGTTTTATTGAAAAACAATTTATTGTTGATACTGATTCTAAAAAAGTTAGTGAAAATTTTGTTAAATTAAGTGAGTTTTTAAATAAAAATAATATTATTATTGGAGAACTTGAAAGTGAAAGATTACTTGATAAATGTGAAAAATTAAGAAATTCTTTATATTCAATGTATTTGGCTCAAGCGTTAACTCGTGTTAGTAGATTTTCTAATTTAATTAATTTAGTAGATTTATATTGTGTTCGAAATGGCTATGAGCAAGAAAATGATATAGATGCTTTATATGATGAAAAGGGAAGTGACCTTGATTTATTAAAGGTTTATTTAAATGAAATTGGTCAGTTTAAACTTTTAACAAGAGAAGAAGAAATAGAACTTGCTAATATGGGTGAAGAAGGTCGTAGTAAACTTGTTGAACATAATTTACGTTTAGGTGTTTCAATTGCTAAAAAGTATAGAGGACAAGGTGTAGATTTTACTGATTTGATTCAAGGGGCTAATGAAGGTATTATGTCTGCTGCTAGAAAGTTTGATGCTAGTAAAGGATGTAAATTTTCTACATATGCTACTTGGTGGGCAAAACAAGGTGTTCAAAGAGAAATTGCTAATAATTCTAGAAATATAAAAGTTCCTGCTGAAGTGCATGATAATATTGTTAAAATAAAAAAAGTAACAGAACAATATATGAAAGATAATAATGGTAAAACACCTAGTGAAGAAGAGTTATGTAGTTTATTAAATATTAATAAAGATAATTTACAAATTGCTCTTAAATATATGAATTCAGTTTTTTCTTTATCGACACCTCTTCAAAATGGTGAAGATAATGATGCAACTTTTGGTGATTTTATTGAAGATGAATATTTTCAAATAGATAAGGAAATTGATAATTATTTTTATGAAGGGTTTTATGATTTATTCATAAATTGTCCTTATATAAATGATAGAGAAAGAGAGATATTAAAGTATAGATATGGATTTTATGGAAAAGCTCATAATTATGATGAGATATCTAAAATTATTAAGGTTTCAAGAGAGAGAATTAGACAAATTGAGAAAGCTGCAATAAGAAAATTAAGATTTGATCCTCGTATTAAAGAGTATGCAGGTTTTGAAATGAGATTTGGAATTTTAAAAAAATAATCACAATTAATGTGATTTTTTTTTGCTTTATTATATGATACAATATAATAGAATGGAGAGTAGATATGATAGAGGTAAAATCAGTTTCAAAAGAATTTAAGAAAAAAGTAAATAAAAAAGAAACTATATCTTTTTTTGCAGACGATAATATTTCGTTTACTGCTAAACCTGGAGAGATTGTTGGTATTTTAGGACCAAATGGTGCTGGAAAAACAACATTACTTAGAATGATTGCAGGTTTAATGACACCTACGAGTGGTGAAATATTAATAGATGGCGATCATCATAAAGAGAATGATGAAAAAATTAAAAAGAAAATCGCTTTTTTGACAGGAAATACTAAACTTTATAAAGATATTTCACCATATGAACTTCTTAAAATGTTTGGTGAGTATTATGGTATTAATGAAAAAGAGTTAGAGAAAAGAATTGATAATATTGTTAAGCGATTTGATATGGAATTATTTAAACATCAAAGAATAGATAATTTGTCTACTGGACAATATCAACGTACTGGTATTTCTAGATGTTTGGTTCATGACCCCAAATATTATATTTTTGATGAACCTACAAGTGGTCTTGATGTAATATCAAGTAAAGTAATAATTGATTTTGTTAAAGAAGAAAAAAATAATGGTAAGTGTATTTTATATTCAACACATTATATGGAAGAAGCAGAAAATATTTGCGATAAAATTGTTATGATTAATAAAGGTAAAGTAATTACTATTGGTTCTCCTGATGAAATTAAAGAGAAAACAAAAACAACGAATTTAAGAGATAGTTTTTTTGTATTAATTGAAGGAGGAACTAATGAATAATAATAATATTATGATTACTCTAAAAAAAGAATTAAGAACTGTTTTTAGAGATAAAAAAACTATTTTAATGATTTTTGCGTATCCTTTTATTATTGCATTTTTTGTTGTTTTATTTGGAATAATGGAAGATGTTATGATGGGGGATGAGTTTACAAAATTTAATATGGGTATTAATTATGAACTTGATAGTACTCAAAAAACAATTGTTTCAGAACTTGGTTTAATTCCTTTTCATTATGATAGTGTTGAAGAAATGAAAGAAGCATATGATAATGGTGAAATAGAAACTTATGTTTTTTATGATAAAGAAAAAGATTTTTATACTGTATATTCTAATGAAGATATAATGGAATCTATGTCTGCTTCTTATGTTGTGGAGTATTTAGATACATATAATAAATATTTAGGGGATATGTATATTAAGGGAGAAGATATTGATCCTGAGGTAGCTTATGGTAATATTGATTATGAAATTAAAACTACTGAGGGAAATGATTTTGATGAAAATGCTTTTTTAAGTGGTATGGTTGTTGATATGGCAACTACATATATAATTATATCTATTACAATGGCTGCAGTTAGTATGGCAACTTCTGCTATTGCTGCTGAGAAGGAAAATGGTACACTTGAAACAATTATAACTTTACCAATTTCTAAGACAGAATTACTTGTTGGTAAATTTTTATCGACTGCGATGATTGGATTTATTGCTTCAATAATCGGATTAATTGTTACATTTACTAGTATTGGACTTGGTTCTATGGTTTTTGATGGATATAAAGCAGTTTCTATTACTTTTGGTATTGTATCGTTAGAAGTTATTATTTGCTTTATTGCATCTTTATTAATAGCTGCTCTTGCAATATTCTTAACTTCTTCTGCTAAGAGTTTTAAAGAATCTCAATCTTCAGCACAATTATTAAATATGTTACCATTGCTTCCATTTATATTTTCAACGTTGAAAGTAGAAATAACTAATGTACTTTATATGGTACCTATAGTAGGACATACTTCTTTACTTATGGATCTATGTGAAGGTAATATTAATATTTTATATATTTTAATATGTGTTGTTTCTTCAATTATTTATGTGGTTATTTTATTATATGTAATTATTAAAAAATTCAAATCTGAGAAAGTTTTATTTGGTGCTTAATATGAAAAGATTAAGAAAGTATTTATTAATTTTTTTAGTCTTATTATTTGCTGGATGTGCTAATAAGGATGAGATAAGTGTTGATTATTATACTTATATTAATAAAGATATAATAGATGGTTATGTTTTAGAGGATGATGAGTATTCAATGAGTACTTTTGCTGAAATTCAAGAGGATGTTGATGATCAAATTGATTTAATACTTGATGATGTTATTAAAGATAATACTAATGTTAATATTTTATATAATCAATTAATGAATATGGAAGAAAGAAATAAAAATGGTCTTTCGTATTTAAAAAAATATATTGATTTAATTGATTCTTCTAAAAATATAAATGAGTTTATAAATAATTCGATTATTGTTGAAGAAGAATTATATGTGCCTATATTTTCTTTAATGTCTGTTATGAGTGATTTTAAAGATACTTCAAAAAATATTTTATATTTATCACCTGTAACATTTGATTTTGGTGCTTCAAGTGATTATTATGTTGATGATGATTATTTATCTCAAAGACCTGTTATAAAACAATATGGTATTAAGATATTAAAAGAATATGGGTATGATAAAACAAAAGCAAGAGAAGTATCAAAAAAAGTTACGGATTATTATACAAGTATTGCTAGTGTTTCTAAATTATCAAGTGATTTAATTGATGTTGAAAATATGTATAATATTATTACTAAAGATGAGTTTATGAATATTTATGATAAACTTCCATCTCATTATTTTGAATTTATTGATAATGATATGAAATTAAGTATTGTTGATAAAAATAATTATCAAGCAATTAATGATTCGTTAACTGATGAGAATTTGGATGTATTAAAGGAAAGTGTTAAATTAAAAATCCTTCAAACATATAGTCCTTATTTGGGAGAAAATTATGCTAAAATAGCGGATCAATTAGAAAATGAACAACTTGGTATTGTGATGGAATTTGATCCTGAATATGTTGCTGAAAATACTGTTTTAAAGTTATTTCAGTATGATATAGATAAATTATATAGTGATAAATATTTAACAAATGAATCAAAAGAATATATAGAAAGTATGATTGATGATATTTTAAAATATTATGAAACAAATATTTCTAAAATAGATTGGCTTGAATCTTCTACTAAAGAAAAAGCAATTGATAAACTTCAGAATATTAATGTTAATATTGGATTAGAAGATGATTATCCTAAATATTCTTTAGATTATAAATTTAGTAGTAATAAAAGTCTTATAGAAAATATCATTTCTGCATATAAAATTCAATCTGATTATGAATTACAAAGACTTCAAAGTAATAACAAGGTTCCTTTAATGAATCAGATAACAGTTAATGCTTATTATAATCCTCAAGATAATTCTATTAATTTTCCTGCTGCATCAATTAACTTTGTTGATTTTGATAAAACATATTACGAGAATTTGGGTTCTATAGGTATGGTTATTGCTCATGAAGTTACTCATGCATTTGATGCAAATGGTTCTAAATTTGATGAACATGGAAATCTAGTTAATTGGTGGAGTGACGAGGATAGAAAGGAATATAAAAAACTTCAAGAAGAAGTAGTAGAATACTATAACAAGTATGAAGTTATTTCTGGAAACTATATTGATGGTAATTTAACTTTATCTGAAAATATAGCTGATTTGGGAGCTGTTCTTTGTATAAGTAATATAGCAGAAAGTAAAAAAGCAAGTAATGATGAAATTAGATCTATGTATAAAAACTTTGCGTATTTATGGGCTCAAAAATCTAGAGATGAGTATACTAAAATGTTACTTTTAGTTGATACACATTCTCCAAATAAATATCGTGTAAATGCAACTTTAGCTTCTACTGATTTATTTTATGAAGTATATAATATATCTGAAAATAATCCGATGTATGTAAGTAAAGAAGATAGAGTAAAGATATGGTAATAAAAGATTAGTTTATCTAATCTTTTTTTTGTTATGATAATTGAAAAAAGTGTATAAAATTAGTATAATGTTATAGAGGTAATAATATGAGAAGTGTATATGTACATATTCCTTTTTGTAATAGTATTTGTTCTTATTGTGATTTTTGTAAAGTATTAAATTATGATAATTGGAGTACTCCATATTTAGATGCTTTAAAAAGAGAAATAGATGAATACTATGAAGAGGATACTGTTAAGACTATTTATGTTGGTGGAGGAACACCATCTTGTTTGAGTGTCGAGAATATTAATTATTTATTTAAGATACTTAGTGTTATTAAAAGAGAAAAGAATGCTGAAGTTACTTTTGAGTGCAATATTAATGATATTACTCGTGAAAAACTTGAAGTTCTTAAAAAGAATGGAGTTAATAGAATTAGTATAGGAGTAGAGAGTTTTAATAAATATAATTTAAAACTTTTAAATAGAAAACATGATAAAAAAGATGTTTTTGAAAAGATTGCATTATGTAAGGAACTTGGTTTTGATAACATTAATGTTGATTTGATTTATGCGCTTCCAACAGAGGATATGATGGTTTTAAGAAAAGATGTTTCTTTGTTATTAAAACTTGATGTTGATCACATTAGTACTTATTCTTTAATTATTGAAAATAATACTGCATTATATAATAAGAAAGTTAAGAATATAAATGAAGAATTAGATGCTAAAATGTATAAATATATTTGTAAAAAATTAAAAAAGAAAAATTACATTCATTATGAAGTTAGTAATTTTGCAAGAGAAGGAAAAGAGAGTAAACATAATTTAACATATTGGAATAATGAAGAGTATTATGGATTTGGAGTAGGTGCTCATGGTTATGTAAATAACATGAGATATGAAAATACTAGAAGTCTTAATAAATATATGAAAGATAATTATAGACTTGAAGAATTACTTGTTTCAAATCAAGAAGAAATGGAAAATGAGATAATACTTGGACTTAGAAAATTAAAGGGTATTTCCGTTAATGAATTTGAACGTAAATATCAAAGAAGCGTGTTTGAGGCTTTTAATTTAGAAAAAGCTATCTTGAAATCTTATCTTGTTCAAAAGGGTGATTATTTATATATACCTGAGGATAAAATATATATTATGAATGAAATAATTAATATGATTATGTGAGGTTTAAGATATGAAAATGTTGAAATTAATGAAAGGGTTAAGACAATATTTGTTATTAATGGTTATTTTTTCTATTGTTCAAGTTGCGTGTGAACTTTATTTACCATCTATAATGAGTAATGTTGTTGATACAGGTATTTCTGCTGCAAATACTAGTTTTATATATAGTGAAACATTTAAAATGATTGTTGTTGCTGTAGTTGGATTAATTTCAAATATTTTAGTTGTTTATTCTGCAAGTAAATTTTCTAATCAATATGGATATAATATAAGAAAAGCTTTATATAATAAAATAAATTCATTTAGTAAAAGAGAAATTGATAAATTTGGTGCTTCTACTTTAATAACGAGAAGTACTAATAATGTAAGTAATATAACATCTACATTTTCTTTTGGGTTAAGACTTATATTATTTGCTCCAATTATGGGATTTGGTGCTGCTTTAATGGGATATAGAACGTCTCCATCTCTTGCTCCGATAGTACTTTGTGCTGTTAGTATTTTGATGATTGGTGTTATTATTATATTCTCTTTTGTTTATAAAAAGTTTGAAGTTTTGCAAAAACTACTTGATAGATTAAATGCTATATCAAGAGAAATATTATCAGGACTTAGAGTAATTAAGGCATTTAATAAAGAGAGTTATTTTAAGAAACGTTTTGATAAAATAAATAATGAAAATAAAAAATTAAATATTTTTGTAAATAAAATAGTATATTTAGTTCAACCAATGATGATTTTAATTATAAATTTAGCAACTATTGTTATTGTTTATGTGTCTCCTGGATATATGACAAATGGTAGTTTAGAGATTGGTGCTATGATGGCGTTTATTCAATATATGGCAACTGTTCTTATGAGTTTCTTAATGTTGCTTGTTATTATACTTAATATTCCTAGAGTACTTGTTTCATTTAAGAGAATTAATGAAGTGTTAAATGAAGAAGTTAGTATTCAAAATAAAGGTAAAATTAAGTTAGATAGCTTAGAAAGTATTGAATTTAAAAATGTATATTTTAGATATGAAAATGCAAAAAATGACATGTTAAAAGATATTAGTTTCAGAATATCAAAAGGAGAGAAAATTGGAATAATTGGTTCTTCTGCGAGTGGTAAAACTACAATAGTTAATTTACTTTTAAGACATTTAGATGCAACAAAAGGTGATATTTTAATTAATGGAATAGATATTAAGGAATATGATTTAGAATCATTAAGAGATATTTTTGCATATACTCCTCAAAAAACTTTGTTGTTTAAAGGTTCAGTTAAAGAAAATTTGTCTTTTGGTAATAAATATAATTCAAGGGAATTAGATGGTGCTATGAGTAGTGCTGCAATTAAAGATTTTGTAGATAATAAAGATGAAGGGTATGACTATAAAGTAGAACAATCAGCTGTTAATTTGTCTGGTGGACAAAAACAAAGAATGTCTATTGCAAGAGCATTAGTTAGTGGTGGAGAATGTTTACTTTTTGATGATTCGTTTAGTGCTGTTGATTATATTACAGATAAAAGAATTCGTGATTCTATTCAAAAAAATTATAGTGATAAAATGGTTATTTTAATTACTCAAAGAGTAGGTACTATTCAAAATAGTGATAGAATTATTGTTATTAATGAAGGTCAAATAGATTCTATAGGTACATATAAAGAACTTAGTAAATCAAGTAATGTATTTAAAGAATTTATTGAATCACAAAAGAGGGAGGTATAGTATGAAAAAGAATATAGATAAACCTTCCGTTATAGAAATGTTTAAAAAAGTACAAAATATTACTAAAGATTATAAGAAGTCTTATGTTTGGATTGTAATTATTTGTATTTTGGCTGCTATTTTTAATTCTATAGCTCCATATTTTTTAGGACTTGCTACTGATAGTTTATATGATTCATATATAAATGAACTTTCATTTGATATGAGTTATATATTTAAAATTTTGGTTATTGTACTAGTTTGTTATGTTTTAAATGCAATTTGTACTTATTACAAAAGTTATTTGTCAAGTGAACTAGGTCAAAAGATTGGGTATGATTTAAGACGTAAATTAGTTTCTAAAATTAATAAGATTAAGTTATCTAAATTAGATAAAACTAAAAAGGGAGATATTATTAGTAAAATTACTAATGATGTAGAAAGACTATGTGATAATATTACGCAAATAATTCCAGATTTAGTTTATAATTTTTCTTTAATATTTGGCGTTGTAATAATGATGTTTGTTCTTGATGCATTTCTTGCACTTCTTACTATTACAGTTATTCCAATTACTTATATTTTATTATCTATTATCGTTAATAAAACACAAAATTATTTTGAATTAAATCAAAAAGCTATAGGGAATGTTAATTCATTTGTAGAAGAGAGTGTTACCAATAATGATGTAATTAAATCTTTTAGTGAAGAAGAGTATTTTAGTTTAAAGTTTAATGAAGAAAGTAAAAATCTTGCTGAATATGGATTTAAGAGTAGTTTTTATAGTTCTCTTGCTGTTCCTTTTAATAAAGCTTTAGGAAATATAAATTATATTATTATTGTTTGTATTGGTGCTATAAGAGTTATAAATGGAGATTTAAGGCTTGGTGCTATTCAATCATTTATACAATATATGAAAGATTTTAATAAGCCGATGAACACTATTGCTCAAGTTGTTGCTAATTTACAGATGGCTATTGCTTCAGTTGATAGAATTAATGAAGTTTTGTCTTTTGAAGAAGAGGATAATGGTTATATAGATGAT
This sequence comes from Bacilli bacterium, assembly GCA_045638445.1. Classification (GTDB taxonomy): domain Bacteria; phylum Bacillota_I; class Bacilli_A; order RF39; family UBA660; genus CAG-1000. The sequence goes on from JAZUBJ010000004.1 coordinate 22,359, forward strand.
ATTACTTTTAATTCTTCTATTGAATTTCAAAATGTAACATTTGGTTATGAAAAAAATAAACCAGTATTAAAGGATTTTAATTTGGTTATTAATAAAGGTGAAAAGATTGCGTTAGTAGGTAAAACTGGTGCTGGTAAAACAACAATTGTTAATTTGCTTATGGGATTTTATGATAATTATGAAGGTAAGATTTTAATTGATGGAGTAAGTATTCGTGATATTGATAAAACTTCTTATAGAAAACTTATAAGTATGGTTTTACAAGATACATGGTTATTTGAAGGAACACTTAAAGATAATATTGTTTTTGATAGTAAAATTTCTAATAATAAACTTGAAAATATACTTTCAAAATCTAAAATACTTCATATGATTGAGGGGTTACCAGGCGAGCTAAATTTTGAGATAAATGAAGAAACAAATAATATTTCAGCTGGAGAAAAACAACTTTTAACTATTGCAAGAGCACTTGTTGCTGACCCTCAGATAATGATTCTTGATGAAGCAACTAGTAATGTTGATACGAGACTTGAATATTTAATAAATCATTCAATGAGTAATTTAACTAAAGATAGAACGTCACTTGTTATTGCACATAGACTTTCTACAATAATCGAGAGTGATAAAATTGTTGTTCTTAAAAATGGTCAAATACTTGAAATAGGTAATCATAAACAATTATTAAAAAGTAAAGGTTACTATTATGAACTTTATAGTAGTCAATTTGATTTAAATGAAGAAAACATTAAATAAATTATTGTTTTCTTTTTTTTTGTAGTGTTTTAATAAGTTATGACTAATTATATATATAGGGGAATATACGAAAGGAGAAGTATGGAATTTATAGTTGATTATATTAAAATGTTAGATTACAAGAAAATTTTTATTATTTGTTTATATTTGGCTTTGAATATTATCTGTTTTATTTATTTAAATAATAAAATAAGTGTTATTAGTAATAATAATGAGGATGTTGTTTTAAATGATAATATAATTATTTCTACAATTAGTGATGAAGATGAGAAATTTATTTTTGTTGATGTTAAGGGTGCTATAAAAAGTCCTGGTGTTTATAAGTTACATGTGGGTTCTAGAGTAATAGATGCAATTAATATTGCTGGTGGGTTAGTAAAGGATTCTAATACTCTACATATGAATTTATCTGGTGTTTTAAAAGATTCAGATATTGTTAAAGTATATACTAATAAAGAAATTGAAAAAGCTCAAAAAGAAGATAAAATTGATGTTATTGAACCTTGTGTTTGTGAAGAAGTGATTTGTGATAATAATATTTCAAGTGAAAAAGATAAGAGTAAAATTAATATAAATACTGCTAGTGTAGAAGAACTTGATACTTTAAATGGAATAGGTGAATCTAAAGCGAAAGCAATTTTTGAGTATAGAAAAAGTAATGGTGATTTTTTAAAAATTGAAGATATTATGAATGTTAATGGGATAAGTGAGTCTATTTTTGAAAAGATTAAAGATTATATTACAGTGTGATTATTTTTATTTAATTTTAATATTTGTTGTTATATCGTATGTTT
>JAZUBJ010000005.1:0-8093 GCA_045638445.1 Bacilli bacterium
ATTTGAAATAGATGGTAAAACTAAAAAATCAATTAATATTTACAAATCATATAAAAATAATAAAAATAAAACTCACGTATTCTCAGAAGTTCTTATTAATGAATGCAGGAATGCATATGGAATTGTATATTCAAGGATTAGATAATTCAGTAATCTATTAAAAAATAAATCATATAATAGAAAGGGAAACCTTTCTTTTTATTTAGAAAAAACACTTGCAACAAAATGAAACATGTGTTAAGATGTACTTTCGCTTTGAAAGGAGGATATAAAAATGAAAGCATTTATAATTAATATGATAGTAATATTTGTAGTAAAAGTAATTGATAATATTTTGAGTACAAGTAAAGTGATATTAGTACAAAAAAATAAAGCATTCTTAGCTTCATTAACTGTTGTTATTAGTCAGATAATATTTTACAAATTAATTGATGCTGCTAGTTCAGGTGGAGAAATTGCTGTATATGTAATCTCAATCGGAAGTGGAATTGGAACACTTTTAGCACTAGTAATAAGTAATAAATTTTCAAAAGATAGAATCTATGTAAATGTAATCATGAACGATGATAAAAAAATAATGATGGAACTAAGAGACTTCTTAAAAGAGCATAAAATTACTAATCTATCTACAATAGGTTACACTAAAGATTGGAAAAAAACATTAGCTGTTACTGCATATTCAGAAACAAAAGCTCAAAGTAAATTAATAGATGAATTTATTAATAACAGTGGTGTAAAATTTAAAAGAATTATTCAAGTACAATAAAGAAATCAATGGTATTTCTTTTTTTCTTGGCAAAAATATACTATAATATTTCTAGGTGATAAAATGAAAAAAGATTATATTATAGATGGAAATGAAGCATGTGCAAGAGGTTCGTATCTTTTTACAGAAGTATGTGGAATATATCCAATAACACCAGCAAGCCCAATGGCAACTCTAACAGATAAATGGAGTAGTGCTGGAAAAAAGAATCTGTTTAATGATACGGTAAAAGTAGTAGAAATGCAAAGTGAAGCTGGTGCTGCAGCAATGGTACACGGTTCTCTTCAAGCAGGAAGTTTAACTACAACATTCACTGCGTCTCAAGGACTTCTTTTAATGTTACCAACAATGTATAAAATAGCAGGAGAAATGTTACCATGTGTAATACATGTAGCAGCAAGAAGTTTAGCAACTCATGCACTTTCAATATTTGGAGATCATCAAGATGTATACGCAGCAAGACCAACAGGTTTTTGTATGCTATCATCTTCAAATGTAGAAGACGCATATTATATGAGTATAGTATCTCACTTGTCAGCAATAGATGGAAGTTTACCATTTATGCATTTCTTTGATGGATTTAGAACAAGTCATGAATTAAATAAAGTGTCACTCCTAAGTGATGAAGAAATAATTAGAATGATTGATATGAAAAAAGTTTATGACTTTAAAAATAGAGCACTAAACTTAGGTAAAGAAATTACAAGAGGAACTTCACAAACAAGTGATGTTTATTTCCAAAATACAGAAGTAAGAAATAAATATTATAATGAAATGCCAGATATCGTAGAAAAAAATATGGCAAGAATAAATGTTCTAGCAAATAAAAATTATAAACCATTTAATTATTATGGAGATGAAAAAGCAACACATGTAATAGTATCAATGGGAAGTGTATGTGACACTGTAAAAACAGTTGTTGATAAATTAAATAAAAATGGAAAACATGTAGGATTAATGGAAGTACACTTATATAGACCATTTAGTGAAAAATATTTCCTAAGTGAATTACCAGATACAGTAAAAACTATTGCAGTACTTGATAGAACAAAAGAGCCAGGTTCAACTGGCGAACCACTTTATTTAGATGTAGTTGAAGTACTTAAAAACAAAAATATAAAAGTATATGGTGGAAGATACGGATTATCATCAAAAGATGTACCATTAAAAGATATTAATGGCGTATTTGAAAATATATTTAAAACTAAACCAAAAGATCACTTTACAGTAGGTATTGTAGATGATGTAACAAATCTAAGTATTGAACCAAAAGAAATTCAAATCGAAGAAGATTTCAAAGAAATTAAAGTATGGGGATTTGGATCTGATGGAATGGTAGGAGCATCTAAAAACTTCATGAAAGTACTTGGAAACTCTGAAGAAAATTATGTACAAGGTTACTTTGAATATGACTCTAAAAAATCAGGCGGAGTAACTATATCACATTTAAGAGTAGGTCCATCTAAAATAAACGCACCATACTTCTTATCAAATCCAGAACTTGTAGTGGTATCAAAAGATATTTATTTAAATAGATATGAATGCTTAAAAGGAATAAAAGAAAATGGAATGTTGTTAATATCTAGTAATAAAAACGATCAAGAATTAAATGAACTAATTTCTAATGTTAATAAAAAAGAAATATTAGATAAAAATATAAAAGTATTCATAGCAAACTTAGATGAATTAAATGAAAAATATAATCTAAGAGGAAAAATAAATAACATAATATGTATGTACATGTTAAAAATATGTGGATATGGTAAAAATGAAATAAATGAATTTAAAAAATTAATTCAAAAAACATATGAGAAAAAAGGTCAAATTGTTGTAGATAATAATATAAATGCAATCGATGAAGCATTAGAATATTTAGAAGAAATAAATAATGTAATATTTACATTAGAAGAAGAAAAAGAAAAGAAAAAAGATTTTACAAAAGAAGTTTTATATTTAAGGGGGAATGACTTAAAAGTATCAGATTTTGACGAATATAAAGATGGTACTTTTGAAGGTGGAACAGCATCAAGTGACAAAAGAAAAGTATCAGATTTAGTACCAAAATGGTGCAGTGGAAATTGTATCGAATGTAACCAATGTGCTTTTGTTTGTCCACATGCATGTATAAGACCATTCTCACTTGATGATAAAGATTTAACATACGCACATTTAGATAAAAATGAAACGATTAAAAGTATTGGTGAACAAGATAAAAACTTCTATATAGCTATAAATGAATCAAATTGTACAGGATGTGGATTATGTATAAAAGCATGTCCTGGAAAACAAGGAGAAAAAGCACTAGAAGAAGGACCATATGATGAAAGAAAAGACAGAATAAGTGAATACTTATTTAATAAACATGAAAATGAAACACCATTTAATAAATACACAGTAAAAGGAGTTGGATTCCAAAAACCATACTTCGAATTTAGTGGTGCATGTGCAGGTTGTGGAGAAGCAGCTTATATTAAATTATTAACAGAACTATATGGAAAAAATATGGTAATAGCAAACGCAACAGGATGCTCTTCAATCTATGGTGGTTCTCTACCACTTACACCATACAAATTACCATGGATGAATTCATTATTTGAAGACAACGCTGAATTCGGTTTAGGTATACATATGTCTTATAAAAAAATGAGAGAAAGATTAAAAGACTTAATGTATAAATATAAAGATGAAGTGTCACCAGAAGTAAAAGCAACATTCAAAGAATGGATAGACAACATGGAAGATGATGATTATACATATGCAATAAAAGATAAATTATCTAAATCAAATATTCCAACAGAAATAAAGAAATTAATTGATTATATACCATCAAGAAAAGTATGGATTATCGGTGGAGACGGATGGGCATATGATATAGGTTATGGTGGACTTGATCATGTTCTTCATAGTAATGAAAACATAAATATATTAGTTTTAGATACAGAAGTATATTCAAATACAGGAGGACAAAAATCAAAATCAACACGTGCAGGAGGAATTGCAGAATTCGCTTCAAGCGGAAAACTAGAAACTAAAAAAGACTTATTTAAAATTGCAATGGCAATACCAAATGTATATGTAGCTTCAATTTCAATGGGAGCAAATATGATGCAAACATTAAAAGCATTTAAAGAAGCGAAAGAACATAACGGACCATCACTAATAATTGCGTATAGTCCATGTATCTCTCAAGGAATCCTTGGAGGACTTTCAAATCAATTAGAAGAACAAAAAATACTTGTTGATGTTGGATACAATATGTTAATGAGATATAACCCAGAAGAAGATAAATTAACAATTGATTCAAAAGAACCAGATTTTGGAAACTATGATGTAGTATTTGAAAGAGAACTTAGATATAGAAATTTAGAAAACATTAACGAAGAAGAATATGAAGAACTATATCAAGTAAATATGACAACTTCTAGAGATAGATATGCATACTTTAAAAATATAGAAGATAAGTGTATCAAGGAGTAAAAATGGAAAGAACTGAATTAATAAATAAAATAAATGATTATGATTACATGCGTAAACTAATCATGGAAAATTTTACAGCAGATAACTATAGATATTGTTCAGAATTGTCAGAGTTAATGCAAGAAATTGAAAAATACAGTGATAAAGCATCCATATATGGAAATGTTCCACTAAGAAAAGATGATTATAAATTATTTTTAGATGGAACAATTGCAAGATTATTTAAAGAAAGTATATGCAGAAAAGATGCATTAAAAGGAAATGAAACAAACAAGTTAAGTCAAATGGCTTTTTTGCCAGATACAATTGCTGTACCTTTTTTCAGTCAAGAAGATATGCAAGAAGTTTTATTCCATGCAGATAGTATTGCAATACATCATCTAATTAGTACAGGTGGACCAGTAATTGGTACAATTGTTTCATCACAATTATTGTTAAAATCAAAAAAAATGGATTATGACTTAGATGAAGAAAAAATAAGATATAGAAGATTAGAAAGTGAACTAGAAGATTTAAGAGAAAAAAGAAGAGAAGTAGGAAGAGATGATCCTAATTTTGATCAAATAAGACTAGAAGAAATAAATATAAGAAGAGAATATGAAGAACAAGGCTCAGTTGTCCATGAAATAACAAGCAAAATAGATGATTTATCTACTCAAGCAGCATATACTATTGAACATGCAGCAGAATTATTTGTTCGAGAAGAAAAAAATGGATTCGAAGAAAGAAAAGAAAATAATGGAATGTTTTATCCAGATAAAAAAAGAGAAGAATTAATTGGAAAAATAACAGACTATTATTATATGCGTAATCTTATTATGCAAAATCCACCAAATGATGATTATAGTTATCCAAGTGAATTAAGTGAATTAATTCATGAAATATCTAAATATAGTGCAGATTCAATATTAGGAAATCAACCACTAGATAGAGATGCATATAAATTGTTTCTAGATGGTTCTATTTCCAAAATGTTTAAAGAAAGTATTAGTAGAAATCAAACTAATAAAATATTTGAATTAAAAAAGATGTCTCAATTATCAAATCTTCCTAAAGAAGTATCTACTGAACTATTTATGCAAGATGATATGATTGATGCTATGTTATTGTGTAGAGGTGACGTGTTTTATAGTATATGTGCATCAAACCCACAAAACTGCGTAGCAATCGCTTCAAAATTATTTGAAAGAAAAAAACAGTTAGAAAAATCATTATATGAAGAATATGATAAAAAAGGCGAAATAATGCGTAAAATAGAAGAAAAGAAAGAAATTGAAGTAACTGAAGAACAAAAAGAAATTGTTAAACAAGAATTAAGAAGTTTAAAAAAATTACTTTCAATGCAAGAAAGAAAAATTGAGGATATAAAATCAGAAATGTGGAGTTTAGAAAGCCGTTCTACAGAAATACTTGAATATGCACAAACATCTTTAGTACAAAAACAAAAATATATATTAGAAGAACAAGAATATAAACAAGAACAAAGTCAATTATACGGTGGACCAAGTTTATAATTAAAGAAGGTTGATTCCTTCTTTTATTTTGATATAATATGCAAGAGGTGACATTATGAAGAAAAATGTATACAAACTATCAAATATTGATTGTGCATCATGTGCATTAAAAATAGAAGATGGAATTAATAGATTAGATGGTATCGAATCATGTATAATGAATTATATGTTTATGAAATTAATAGTATCTTTTGATGAACAACAACTTACTGATGAAGAAATTGAAAAATGTATTCATAAATCCTTAGGTGGAGTTAAAATAATAGAAAAAAACAATAATCATTTTGAAGACTCATATGTTGAAGAAGAAACAAATGTGTTCAAAAGAATATTATTAAATAGAAGAAAGAAATAAAAATGTTCAAATATTCAAATACAAATAAAAGATATTATACATTAGATTATTTTTATAAAAGTAAGTTTAATTCAAAAGTATTTAAAGTAAGTTTAAACGCAGGTTTTACATGTCCTAATAAAGATGGTAAAGTTGGAACTAAAGGATGCATATACTGTTCAAAAAGTGGTAGTGGTGAATATGCAGGAAATGTAAAAAAAGATGTTGTTACACAATTTAATGAAGTAAAAGAAGTAATGCTAAAAAAATGGCCAAAAGCTAAATATATAGGTTATTTTCAAGCAAATACAAATACATATGCACCTGTTGAAGTATTAAAAGAAAAATATGAACCAATATTAAAACTAGATAATGTGGTAGGATTAAATATCGCAACAAGACCAGATTCAATCACAGATGAATGTTTAGATTACTTAACTGATTTATCTAAAAGAACATATCTAACTATTGAACTGGGACTTCAAACAATACATGAAAAAACATCTATTTTAATAAATAGATGTCATACACTTGAGTGTTTTACAAATATGGTAAAAAAATTAAGAGAAAGAAATATTAATGTAGTAGTACATATCATAAATGGTCTTCCATATGAAACAAAAGATATGATGATAGAAACTGTAAAATATTTAAGTGATTTAGATATACAAGGAATCAAAATACATGCATTGTCTATTCTTAAAAACACAGAATTAGCATCTTTATACGAAAAAGAAAAATTTAAAGTATTATCAAGAGATGAATATATAGATATAGTTGTTGAACAACTTGAGTATCTAAGAGAAGATATTGTAGTTAATAGAATAACAGGAGATCCTGCAGTAGAAGATTTAATCGAACCATCATGGCTAATAAAGAAAACAACAATATTAAATGACATAGATAAACTAATGAAACAAAAAGATACATATCAAGGAATTAAGTATAAAAAAAAGGATGAATAACAAACTCATCCTTTTAAATTGCAATAAAATAGGACTGCCACCCCCTGATGGACAGTCCGGAAAAAAGAATAAAAAGGGGTTGGCTAGTGTGATACTAGCACCAATTCGCCTAAAAGTGAATTGGTAAGCATTATATTAATGTTAAAGTGCAATTTTGTCAAGCACTTTTTGAAAAAATGTTAAAAAAATATTAATTATGTTATTATTATAATAGGAGTTAATATGAGTTTAGATGATATCATAATAAAATCAAGAACACTATTAAATAAAATACACTATAATAATAAAGTTAATTTTACGAAAGAAGATTACTTTATGTTAAGTGTATCTGTTTTAGTTGCAAAAAAAGAATCACTCATAAAGAAGAATAACGATAATAATACTCAATATTTTGATTATGAAAAATATAAAACAGAATATGAAAGAATGTCATTTGTATTTGGAACATTATTTTTTCATACAAATGAAATAAAAGTAAACATTCCGTCTCTAGGAGAATATGATTTAACACAAAAAAATTGTTTTGACGGAATAGAAGATTTAAGATTTCCGTTTCTTCAAAAAATAGAAGTTCTAAATTTTAACGGTTCATTAAATGAACTTAATGAAATAAAAAAGAATATATGGATATACTCTAAACTAAGAGATTCATTTGTACATGGAGATTCATTTAGATTTGATATAGATGAAAATGTAATAATAATTGAAAACTCAATGAGCCACGAAAAATTAGGTTCATTTGAATTAAATATAAAACTAACACCAGAAACACTTATGTATTTATGTGGTAATATAATAGAAACAACACCATATTATATCGGTAATATGGATGAACAAACATATAACAAATACAAAAATATAAAAGATGAATTATCTGATAATATGTCAGATGACTTATATAAGATTTTATTTAATGAAGTAGATAGAATTGATAATACAGAAGAACTTTATAGTATTGTAGAAATGCTAAAAATGTATAGAAAAGTATATTCAAGAATGACTGAAAGTCAAAAAAAAGAATATTTTGAAAAAATAGT
>JAZUBJ010000006.1:0-4719 GCA_045638445.1 Bacilli bacterium
ACGAAATTATTTGTTATGTAAAAAAACATAAATGTAAAAGAGACTCATATACACTTGATATACCATGTCATGGACAAAGAAAAAAATATCAAGATTTAGTAAAAAAGTATGATTTAGATAAACCAATTGTATACGTAATTGAAGACATGGAAGTAAAAAATAAAAAAGTATATATATTTGGATATGATGACGCAGAAATAATAATAAGAAACTGTAAATTCCTATACGACATATATGGAAGAATAAATGGAAAATGTTTATTTGAATCGAATTATGTAAGAACCCTTTATTCATTTGTTTTTTCAGCTAAAGAACTGATTGTAAAAGATATGTACCTAATAAATCATTTTCCAGCTAGTAATAGTAAATATGATATTTCACTAGAAGGAGATGAAAAACTACAAATAGAAGACTCTACTATAGGTAAAATGAATCAAAAAACAAATGTTCATCTATATTCACAAGGTGAAACAAAACTTATAAACTCTGATGTACAATCAGATGATTTATCTATAAATTCAAGAATAATTAATAGTGATAACAAATCAAAAATGAAGTCAAAAAGATTAACAATGATTAACGCAGAAGAATATAACAATCTAAACGTAACATCAGATGAATTGACTATCGATGGAAATAAAGTAAAAACAGATAAACAAGGTTTAATATTAAGTCGTATTAAAGATGAAAAACAATTAAAAAGATGCAAACTAATAAATATATTAAATAAAATAAAAGAAGATTGTATAAAAAAGAAACAAGAATTATTAAGTACATATGAAGAAAAACTAAACAAAGAAGAAATATGCAAAGTATTAACAAAATAAATTAAAACTATTATCATAAGATAATAGTTTATTTTTTATAACGCAAAAGATTCATGATTTATTAAAACCTTAAGTTCGGCAAAATCACTTTATTATTGAAAACCAAGTTTCTGTGCTATAATACAATTGTTCATTGGAGGTGAAATATGTCAAAATTAAGTAATATTTTAACAATGTTAGAATATCTAAGCAACGGTAAAAAATATAGTATAAAAGAGTTATCAGAAAGACTAGAAGTATCTCCAAGAATGATAAGAGTTTACAAAGATGAACTTGAAAAAGCAGGAATATATATAGATTCAGTAAAAGGTCCATGCGGAGGATATGAATTAAACCAAAATATTAATTCATTAAAAAAGTTTACTAATTTAAATAATGTAAAAATAAATAATAATGAATATTTAAAAATTGTAGATAAAGCAATTAAAGAAAAAAGTAAATGTATAATAGAATACGCATCAAAAGACGGAAAAAGTATTTCAAAAAGAACAATTATTCCATATGATTTAATACTTCTTAAAGACGAGTGGGGAGTAGCAGCATATTGTGATTTAAAACAAGAAATAAGACATTTTTATATAAACAGAATAAAATCAATAAAAATATTAAACTGACATAAATATTACCAGTTTATTTGTTAATATCTTGTTTGAAAAGAGGTTTTACTATGAATGAAGAATTAACATATGTAACAGGTAATTATGGAAAATACGTTTCTGTAAAAGAATATTTTGAGAAAAGAAATATAAGTATTAATTATTTTAAATGTGATTTAGAAGAATTAGATATAAATGATATAGAATTAATATCACATAAAAAAGCATTAGATGCATTTAATATACTAAAAAGTCCATGTTTTGTAGCAGATACAGGATTTTATATTGAAGACTATCCAAATAATCCAGGGTATCCAGGAGCATTCGTAAAAAGAAGTAATATAAGCAGTGATATAGATTCATTACTAGAAATTATGAAGGATAAAACCAATAGAAAATGTAAATTTGTAGATTGCTTAACGTTCTACGATGGAGAAAACTTCTATACTTTTTACGGAATAAGTGAAGGAACTCTTTCTAAAGAAAAAAGAGGTAATCAAATAAAAAAAGCAAAATCAAATTTATGGTATGTATTCATTCCAAATAATCATGAAAAGACTCTAGCAGAAATGACCGATGAAGAAAGAATTAATAGACAAGACAAACATACATCAGCAACTCAAGAATTTTTAAAATGGTATGTAAAAGTATATAAGAAAAATATAATTTTAAAAAAATTAATGATATAATATAACAAAATAGATGAGGTGATAATATGTTATTATTAGATGTTGTAAATGGATTATATACAAACGGAAAAGCAAAATTGTACTTTAAAAATAATAATTATAATGATAAAGCACAAAGAGTAATAGAATTTAGTATAGATGAAAATGGAAAATTAAAAATAGAATATAAAATTGAAATGTATGATAGAGTATTCTGGAATGGAAGAAAAACAAATTCATTTGCAAGACTAGAAGAAACATTTAAACTATGTGAATATGATGAAGATAATATGAGTATGCCTGTCGCATCACTATTATATTCAACATTATTCAATTTTAAAGCTCTAGTAGAATACGACTATTCAAGTTCATATGTAGGAGAAAAAGAAAATGGTAAAGTAGCTATTAATGAACTATATAGTCTTGCATATTCAATGCTTAGTGTTTATGACAAGTATGAAGCACAAAATGGTTTAAATGATATAAATAATATAATCTATCAATCTATTAAAGGAAGTAATGATTCAACAATCAATATATTACTAGAAGGTTCAAAAAAATTTGATAGAGGAAGAGAAGAATTACTTGATTATAAAGAAATTTTATTAAGATTATCAAATAAAATAACAGAAGTTAAAAATAAACTTATTGAAGCAAAACAAATATGGGCAAATGCACTTGGAGAAAAAGCAACAATAAACCCAGCACCAATCGTTGAAATTGAACCATTTGAAACACTAGAATTAGCTCCTCACTTATCAAACTTAGAAAGATTTCAAAAATCAAGAGAAATGGTAAATAGTAGTGATAAGATAACTACTGTAGTATTAAAAAATGGAAGCGAAAATGATTTAAGAACACAAGCTATTAATGCATTAAGCAAATGGATGGATGATAGATGCATAAGTTCTTATCAAGCACAACAATGGATTCATGTTAATATTGGTAATGATAGTATATATATTAATGAAGAAGGATATAATACTCTAATAAGTAGACTAGTGTTAGACACAAGTGAAATAAATCCAGAATTTTCAAAAGAATTAAGTAAAATGTTATATAATGAAATGGCTCTTCAAATGGAAATAAATCCAAATATAAAAGATGAACATTTCACATATGCTGATTACACAAATACACATACAAGATAAATGAATTAATGAAATTGTAATATTATAAAAGTGTACACAAAAAAGTGTATGCTTTTTTAATTGTATAAATTTTACTTATATTTAATATAAGAAATCAATATTTTATTAACTAAAAAGATTAAACTATGATATAAGTGAAAGGAAAAACCATGAATAAAGAATTATATCTAAAAAAAGAAGAAACACTGAATAAATTAAGAAAAATAAGTTCTAAAATTGGTGAATTAGAACGATTTTTAGGTGAAAATGAAAAAAATTTTAAAAGAGAAGAAAGTATACAAGTTTTAAAAAAACTAAGAGAATATTTACAATTAAAAAAAGAGTTGGAAAAAGAGTTAGAAAGTTGGTACAAACAACAAAACATTGAATTAATAAAAATGTGTGAACATGAAGTTTCAATAAAAAATAGACGAACTCAATCTTATAGATGCTTAATATGTGGACGCATTATGGATGAAAAGCAAACTCAAAGTATTTTAGTAGACATATCAAATGATTATCAAGTTGAATATATAATAGAAAAAGAATTTCAAAGTATAGTTCATTCAAATAAAGATTTAATGCAAACAATGCTCTCTCTAATAGAAAATATGCAATACGAAAGAGACATTAAAGTTTACAGGAGATAATATGACAAAAAAAGAAATAATAAATATAATAGGTGCAAATAAAGTTATAAAACAAAATGAATTATTACTATCACTAACAAGGAATAAAAATTTTAATAATATAAGATTAGATAAAGAATATTGGTTTCCACAAATAGAAGAATTAACAGAAGAATTCAAGATACTAGAAAAAGAAGTTCAAGAAGCATTAGATGAATCTCAAGAATGTACAAAATTAATTAAATCATGCAATTGTCCACATCACATAAGATTAAAACATTATGGAGTATTTGGCTCTCATTCTACATGTATATTATGTAGTGAATCAATAGTAAGTGATAACTGCGTTAATTGGGAATATTCGGTAAATAGAAATAAATATTGTGTAGATTTAATAGCTAAATATCAAGATGATGATGACTATGGATACATAGAAAGCGGATATACCAAAGAAGAACTATATGAAATAATAATTAAAATATTGGAAGAAAAGGATGATGACGAAGAAGTAGATTTAGTACAAGAATTCAAAAAAATAAATCTAAAAAATTGTATTATTACAGAAAAACCAATAGTAAAAGAAAAATATATTTTAATAATAAATGGAACAAATAAACAATTTATTGATGAAGAATCATATATTTATAAAAAAACGTTAAATTTAGGAATAGAATTTTTAAAATATTTTAGTGCTTTACTTGGTACAAAAGTAGAACTTTTAGATAGTGAAAAACAAAATGATGAAATATTAAAAAATTATAATAATCAATTTATACAATATAAAACACATGATGAATTAAATGATATACTAAGTAGACAACAAAATATACCATTCGAAATTATAATAGATATTTCAGAACAATATGAAT
>JAZUBJ010000007.1:0-32939 GCA_045638445.1 Bacilli bacterium
ATTATAAAGTATAATAAAAAAGAATTATTAGGATATATTTCACACAAACTAATGGAAGAAGAATATAATGGTAAATTAATCGCAGAATTATTAATGGAAAATAATATCAAACCACAATTTATACATATAGAAAAGAAAGAAACAGTTAGTATGTTACTACAAAATAATATGTATAAAGAATTAACTAATGTAGATGTTAATTTAGCGTTTGAACAAGTACCAAATACAAATAAAACTCTGTTTGAATTACTATTAGAAAAAGGATATGTTTGCAAATGTATATTTAAAGAAATATTAAAAGAGACACAATATACAAAACAAATAATAGATTTATTAAAAAAGTATAATAAATTAGAAATATTCAATAATGTTCAAGAAGAAATACTTATTAGACAAGTAGAACCAAACAAAACACTATTAGAACTATTACTAGAAAATAATATTAATATTTCAGGTATATATAGTTATTCATATGATTCAAGTTTTGATGCATTAGTAAAATATGAAAAATATGATGAACTAGCAAAATGTAGCGAAAATCTTTTATTAAGAGAATTACCTAATGGAAAAAAATTAATAGAGGAATTACTTGAAAGAAATATTGAAATTTCGTTATCTGAAATAAATACATATGAACTAGCAAAAATAATATTTGATAGTAAAGCAATAAATCTATATACAAAATTATCGCACACAGTATTGGATAGAAATTATACAATAAATGAATCATTTCTAGATGTGATAATAAGAGAATTAACAGAAACATATCGTACAAGTGAAATAAAAAATATACGAGCATATACTACAACTCAAATAGCAAAAGTGTGCATGAGTTTGCTAAAAGAAGGACAATTGTCATACATACCAACAGAAGAACTAATAAAGGAAGTTAATGGAACAACTTTATTAGATGAATTACTGAGAATAGACAAAAAGTTTATTGAAGAGAAATTAGATTTTTCAAACGAAGAACTACTAAATCCAAAAATAACAACAATATTAAGAATGCACAGAATGAAAAATTTTAGGATTAGACATGATTCACTAACACCAAATCTAGCAGATATATATACAGAAAATATAGTTAAAGAAAATAATCAAAATGAAATTACAAAAGAACATGAAGAAATTTTAGCACGTTTCTTTAATATTATGAATGATGGAAAAAGTGATGTAAGATTGCTAGAAGTATTAGTTTCATCTTATAGAAAATTAATGGCACAAAATAGTCCATCCGCAAAAGAAATATATCATCTTATTAAAATAAAAGAAAATAATCCACAATTTTGTATTGTAAGAACAACTACAACTTCATGTTATTGTCCAGATAGCCTAGAAGTATGTGTTAATAGTGACCAACTTGATACACTGCATCATGAATTAGGACATTTATTTTTCCATGAACTTGCACAAGAACAAGTGCCAGAAGATTTTGTAGATATTATTAAAATGAAAAAATTTGAAACGAGCTCATTAATAGTGGTATCTGGAATTTCAATGGTATATAAAGGTATAAAAAGAAAAATCACGAAAAAAGTAAAAAGAGAATTAATGAGTGAATATGATAAAAGCCTTACTGAAGAAAAAAAAGAAGAAATAAGAAGATATTTAAATAGTAAAAAAGAGGAAATAAAACAAAAATATTTAAACCTTGGATATACAGAAGAAACAATTGATGAAATACTAGGAAGAACATATGAACTAGAAGAATATATCGACCAGGACAGAAAGATAAAATGTTCAGAACTAGTTGATGCAATAATAAGAGATACATATCAACCATTGGTTGCATCATCAGATACATATGATGGAATATTTGAAGGAAGATTACATGACGGAAAATTACTTGTAGCATTAGGAAGTAATTATGGTCATGGAGTAAAATATTACAAAGGCAACACAGAATTAAAATTTAATGAATTAGTAGCAAATTTTGCAGCTGTATCAAAAAAAGGAAAGAGAAGTAAAATGATATTTAGTTTTATAATAGGATATGAATTATATGATTTAATTGAAAAATATTATGAAAAAAATATTCTTAATTCACAAGTATATGAACAAAATATGAGTAGATAAAAAAAGTTAGGAAAACCTAACTTTTTTATTGTTTAATTAATTTAATTTGAGTAACACCAGAAGGTATTTCAAGAGAATAATTCATTGGGAAAGAGAATTTTTTTCCTTCTTCATTTACACTAGGATATTTTTTGTTAATAATAATTAAATCTTCATAAACACCTTTTTCATTATCTAAATCTATATAATAATAATTATCATCGTTTAAAACATTAGCATAAATTTTATAAATACCTGGACAAAAATCAGTCCCAACATAAAGCTTCTTTCTACCAACACCATCATATTTAAAAGTATATGTACCTTTACAAGTTGGCAAAATATTAACTTGAAAACAAGAAATTTTAGTTTCATCATATTCAGGTGAAATGCAAACATCAGTAAATCCAGTTTTAATACCAACAATAGAATTATTATCAGCATTTAAACTAATATAAGTAGGATCATAATCATATATTAGTTTTTTATTAGGAATCTCTTTGCTAAAGTAAAAATTAATATTCGTTTTTTTATTTATTTCAATATCATATGAATTTAAAGATGCCATAAAATCAAAATCACTCTTAGAAATATATATATTAATATAACTCTCATATGTTTTGCCTTCATATTCAAAACTAACAAAAACACTCTTATCTCCAACTTCTTTAAAATTAATTCCATCTGTTATTATTTTTACACTGTCCTTATTAACTTTAATATTTTTATTAAAACTATCAATTTCAAAACATTTATTTAAATTAACATTATCAGTATCAGTAAAATAACAATTTTTATCAACTATATAAGGACCAATATCATCCTTTATACTAAATTCATAATTAAAAGTTTTTTCACCTTTAAAATTAGTAAGAACAACATAAAATTTAATTTTAGAAGAATTCCTATCAATAATAGCACTACTTACTCTTAAGTGAGAAAAGCTGTTTTCAAAGTGATTAAGTAAAAAGGAGTAATCAGTACAAGAATAACTTCTATCACAATAATCACTATTTAATATCTCAGATACATAAATAACATCATCTTTTATTTTAGGTTCATCATTTTTAAAATAGTTATTAATAAAAATATAAATTAATATGCTTAATATTATTATTGAAACTATAACTATAAATCTAATAACTCTTCTTTTCTTTAAATGTTGATTTCTTTGTATTTTATAAGCATCCAATTTAGTCTTAATTTTATGGGCCTGATTTTTATCAACATTAATAGAGTAATTATCATAATATGAGTCTAATGTTGAATTAGATTCCTCAATTGTATAATCACTAAAACTATCAGTGCATGAATTTAATTTTGTTAACCAAAAATTAGCACAATATTTTTTATAGTCACTTTCATATTTTAAAATATCATGCTCATCTGCTAAAACAATAAATCTTTTCCAATATTCATTAATACTTGCTATATCAAATAAACTACCAGTATTAATTTTAAAATCATGAGTAACACTTAATATTAATCCAATATAAATATTAGGAATATCTGCATGTTTACAAAGTAATTTTTTAAATAAAATTTCACTTTGATTATAATCCTTAAATTTATATAATGACGCCTCAGCAACCCTTAGTTGAGTTTCATCAGTAACTTTAAGTGGATTAAGTACTTTTAAACCACCAGAGTTTATAGTATAAGATACTCTACAATATTCGCATTTACCTCTAACTTTTCCTTCACTAATATCTAAGTGAGCACCACAATTTGGACATTCATGTGTTACTAGTTTCATATTATCACCATAATTATTATATCATTTTTTTTCAATAAAAAATATAATTATGATATAATGAAAATAAGTATAGGAGATGATAAAAAATGGGAGACGTAATAGGGATATTAATATTTTTAATGTTTATAATTTTTATAATATATATAGCAGTAAAAAATAGAAAAGAAAAAATGAGAAAAATAGTAAACACAGTAAGTCCACAAACTGTGGTTTTAGTAGATATGATTATATATAACACAGTAAGAAATAATGAGAGTGACACACATATAATGCCGGTCTTAAAAAATACATTTACAAATAAAGTTTATACACCACATATAACTGGAAACTATGGAACAATAATAAATACATATTCTTATATAATCGGCAGAACACCAAAAATAGTATCAAGAAATTTAAATAAAAATGAACTACAATTTGGTATGAAAGGTAGATTATTTATTGAACAAGAAATTGAAAATATAAAAATAATGGGAAATACAATAATTATTAATAATAAAGAATATGTATATGGTGGCAATATAAATACAACAACTGGTGGAGTAAGAAGAGGTGTTGTACATAATATGTCATATGATTGTGATATATTAAAAGAATTAAATGAAGCTATAGTTTATAAAGGAATAGCAGATTTTGACACAGAAGATGTATTTAGAAAATTTTTAGGATTCAAATAAAAGAATGGAGTGTAAATTATGAGTGATGAAATGATGATTATCTTAGCAGTTCTAGGTGGAGGATTAATATTAGGATTACTAATTGTATTTGCAATAAAAAGTTACAAAAAAAATATAAAAAAAATAATTCAAACAACAAGTCCAATTTGGGTAAAATTTATAGATGTATTAGTATATGAAGTGTCTTCAGGTGATGATAATATCACAGTATATCTTCCTGTATATCAAAATAAAAGAGATAATAAAGTATATGTAACTTCAAGATGGGGTAATCGCGGATATGTTTATCCAAGAATAGAAGGTTTATTTAGTAGTACACCAAAAGTAGTAACAAAAAACTTAAAAAAAGAAGATTTAGAATTTAACAAAGAAGGAAGACTTTATATAGAAGATGAAAAAGAAACAATTAAAATTGAAGATAATAAAATACTTTTAGATGGAAGAAAACTTCAATATTCTGGTAAATTTAAAGATAGAGTAAACTTTGGTGAAATATATAGTGTTAATAATGATAATATATTAGAATTAATTAATGGAGCAACATTATATCATGGTATAGCAGATTTTGATATGGAAGGAGTATTAATAGAATACTTGAATTAGGAGAAATAATGAACGATAAAGCAGTACAAGATTTAGTCTTATTAGGATTATTAGTAATTGCAATTGCATTAATTCTGGAACTAACGGCAGCTAGAATTTTTAATCATGAAAATAAAAAAAATAAAAAAGTAATGAAAAAAAATAAACCAATATATGTAGAACTATATGATGTATTAATAATATTCACAAGAGCAAATTATACTAGAAAAAAGGCATATTATTTTTTGCCAATATTAAAAGATAAAAATAATAATTTATATATTCAATCAAAATATAATCACTACGGATATCTATATCCTCAATATGCAAAAAAAATATCTATAGAAGAAAAAGAACGAATAATATGTAAAAATTTTAAAAGTGAAGAAGTCCCATTTGGCAAACAAGGGAAACTATATATATCAAAAGAAAAAGATAAAATAGATATTTTCGATAATATGATACATATTGAAGGTGAAAATTATATCTATACTGGGAAATTTGAAGATATGCCTGAGTTTGGATATGCTAGTACAATAAGAAGTGAAAATATTTTAAATGAATTGAATGGAGCAACAATATATTTAGGTGTAACAGATTTTGACAAAGATGGGGTAATAAAAGAAAATTTAGAAAGGGCAAGTTGGTGGAAAAAATAATGGAATCAATAAATGAAATTTTAATATCTGTAGCATTTACAATTTTAATAATAACAGTATCAATATTATTTACAGTTTTACCAATATTTACACTTATAAAAATTATATCTGGTCCAATTAAAAAAAGAATAAAAGAAATAGTATCTGTTGGAAATCGATATAAAGTAAAATTAATAGATTTAATTATAGTTAATAATAATCGAGCATTTTCAATACTTCCTGTATTAAAAGATGAATGGAGTGGAAAAATATATATTCCAGCACCAAAAGGAAATTATGGCTGTTTAATGATATCATATATTCATCCAATAAATTCAACGCCAACAATAAAAATAAAAAACTTAAATAAAGAGTTAGTTGAAATTGGACAAGAAGGAACACTTTATGCTGAAGCAGAACTAAGCACTGTTAGTACAAATAACGCCATAATAACAATGAATAATCAAGAGTATGAATATAAAGGAAATATTTATAAAGAGACAGGAAATGATTCAACAGGAATATATAATGTTACAGATAACAATCTTTTAGATATTATAAACGGAGCTATATTATATAGCGGAGTGGCTGATTTTGATAAAGAAGGTAAACTAATTGAATACGCAAAAATTAATAAATAGTTTATGTTAAAGAGGTGAGATAAAAATGATATATATATCGTTAGGATTAATAGCACTAGGGCCAATAATAGTAATTCTATTTTTAATACATTATCCAAAACATCTAATGAAAAAAGAAAAGTTAGAACCACTAGTAACAAAATATATGAAGCTAGTAGATATATTGATTTTAAATGAACCATTCAATAAAAAAACACTACAAATATTTCCAGTATTAAAAGATGAAAATGATAATATATATTTACAATTCAAAGAATATTCATATGGAAACTATAAAAAAGAAATAAAAATAGAAGAACCGCTTCAAATTAAAATGATAAGCGATCATGGAAAAGAAATATCCAAAAATCAAGAATGTCTTGTATGTATAGATAAAGAAATAAGTAAAGTAAGTATACAAGATGATAAAGTAATAATAGATGATATTATTTATTATTATAAAGGAAACGTATCATCACAAAATAATTTTGACACAGAAAAACAGAATATATATAATTTATATTATAGTGATTTTTTAAATAGAATAAACAATGCAACTTTATATGAAGGAATAGTAGATTTTGATGATTTGAGAAAGGAGTAAATAAATATGCCAAACGCATTAATACACAGATGTGTAAATAAAAGAGTAGAACAAGAAATAAAAAAATTCAATAATGAAAAAGACTTATATTTATATGATGTAGCATCTGTGGCACCAGATAGTTGGAGAAATACACAAAGATTTAAAGACTCAAATTTACCAAAAAAAGAAAAACGAAAATACTCACATTTCTCAAAAGATAATGAATTTGTAGAAAACTACGATATATTTAAAAATAAATATAAAGATTATTTAGATAATCCATTTATATTTGGATATATGATTCATCTAATGACTGATAATTTTTGGAGACTTGAAATGTTTTATAAAAATAATTTCGATATAAAAGATATAAATAACGAATTATTAAATGTAGAACATTTAGATGAAAAAAGTGAATTAACACACGATGTAGATATTCATTTAAAAGATATCGCATCATACTATAACATAACAGATTTAAAAGAATTAACTGAAGAAGAAATAAATACAATTCCTAAAATAGATGAAATGACATACGAAGGAATTAATACAACAATAAGATATATAAATAAACAAATGAAAGAAGAAAACTTAAACAAACCAATTAGATATACACTAGAAGATGTAATAAATGGTATTGAAACTTGTACAAAAAGAATAGTGAATGAACTAAACCAAATGAGGTGAACCCATGAGTAAAATTTTAATAATAGGGGCAGGTGCATCAGGATTAATTGCCTCAATATATGCAAAAGATGAAAATAATGAAGTAATACTTTTAGAAAGAAATCCAGAACCTGCAAAAAAAATATTAGTAACTGGAAACGGAAGATGTAATTATTATAATGAAGACCAAGATTTAAAACATTACAATAGTGAAAATCAAGAATTAATAAGTGAAATTATTACAGAAGAAAATAAAAAAGAAATACTAGAATTTTTTAATAAAATAGGAATAATTCCAAAAATAAAAAACGGATATTATTATCCATATTCAAACCAAGCAACAAGTATAAAAAATGCACTTATAAACGAAGCAAAAAGAAAAAGTGTAAACATAATTACAAACACATATGTAGAAAGTGTTATACCCTTAGGTGAACAATATAAAGTATTAACAAATAATACTGAATACATTGTTGATAAAGTTGTAATTGCAACTGGTTCCTTTTCAGCACCAAAAACAGGTTCTGATGGAAATGGGTATAACCTTGTAGAAAAACTAGGACACTCTCTTATAACACCACTACCAGCACTAACAGCATTAAAAGGAAATGCAAGATATTTTAAAGAATGGTCAGGTATAAGAAGTGACGTTAAGATAAAACTATATAATGACAAAGAATTTATAAAAGAAGAACAAGGAGAAATACAACTAACTGATTATGGTATAAGCGGAATATGTACATTTAACTTAAGTAGACATGCAAATAAAATACTAAGTAAAAATGGAAAACCATATGTATATATAAATTTCTTACCATTACTTGAAAATAATGAATTGAATTTTTTAGAAGAAAGAAATAAATTGATGAATGATAGAACAGTAGATGAATTACTAGATGGAATATTAAACTACAAACTAACAAACGTAATTTTAAAACTTCTAAATATTAAAAAAGATACAAAATATAATGAATTAACACAAAATCAAAAAGAAAGTTTAATAGAAAAAATAACAAAATTTGAAATAGAAATAGTAGATTCAAATCCATTTGATGCATCTCAAGTATGTATGGGAGGGGTACCATTAACTGAGATAAATAGACAAACAATGGAATCTAAATTAAACACAAATATTTATATAATTGGAGAACTATTAGATGTAGATGGAGAATGTGGAGGATACAATTTAACATTTGCATGGATAAGTGGAATGCTAGCAGGAAAAAGTTGCAAGCAATAAATTAGATTTGATATAATTTTAAAGGAATAAAGAATAAGAAAAGGCAGTAGATATTTATGAAGATTATTTTAAAACACATACTTAGAAATCTAAAGGATAATAAGAAAAGAACCTTTTTAATAGGATTTTCACTATTAATAATAGGATTATTTGTTTCTTTCATATCATCTTTTGGTTTCTTTTTATTTAATATGATGGATGTATTAGTAGATGGACTAAGTTCAGGATATGATTATGAATTAGTTGATAAAGATGGAGAACCAATTAATGAAGAACAAATAACTACATTAAATTATGACTTTGACACAATGGTTTATCTTTCAGGAGAAGGTTATCTAAATATAAAAGGTAAAGAATATAGTTCAGATATATATGGAATTGATCCAAATAAAGCAGCGAAATTTGGATTTGTAAAAAAACAAAATGGAGATTCAGTTAAGCTTGATGATTTTGAAATAGTAGTAATTGAAGAACTACTTGAAGAATTAGATTTATCTATTGGAGATAAAGTTAAATTTATTAGTAATGCAAATGAAGAAATTGAACTTACAATAAAAGACACAGCAAAAGATTCGGTATTACTATCTTATGTAGATGAAATTTATCCATTTGCAGTAAACATGAATACATATAAACAAATTATTAAAGAACCAGAAGAATATTATGATTATTACGTTATTTTTAATGATAAACTAACAAATGAAGAATTAAAACAATTTGAAGAAGACTGCGAACTAAACGGACTAAAAATAATAGATTTGAATGAGGATGTTGAAGTACTTATTTCAGATATAACAACTTTAATAATACCACTGATTTTATTTTTTATACTGATACTATGCATAGTAGTTTATTTTGTAAATAAATCATTCCTAAAAATATTATTAAATGAAAGAATCCCAATGATGGGAACATTCAGAAGTTTAGGAGCAACAAGAAAAAAAGTAAACTTTATATTAATGTTAGAAATGGCATTATATGGTTTACTAGCAGGAATTGTAGGAACATTTCTTGGAATATCAATAGTAAAACTTATAGTAAATGCAGTATTTGTAAATATGTTATCAGAAGAGATAGTTGGATTTGATTTTGGAGTACTTGTAAAAGCAATAGATAACAATGTCATATTAATATCTTTAATGTCTATTTCATTCGTAACATTATTTCAATTGTTTTTATCACACAAAGAAATAT
Organism: Bacilli bacterium; assembly: GCA_045638445.1. Taxonomy (GTDB): domain Bacteria; phylum Bacillota_I; class Bacilli_A; order RF39; family UBA660; genus CAG-1000. The sequence continues at coordinate 10,015 of JAZUBJ010000007.1, forward strand.
CTGAAAGTAGTAAAAAATCAATTAAAGATTGCATATTTAGTAAATATGATGATATTTATATTCATAAACTAAATTCAGTAATTACAGGAATATCAGGATTAATAATAATTGTAATAGCTTTAATATTTAAAGAAAAAGAAAATACTTTATTAACTATATTTGCAATAATAGCACTAATATATTCACTTACTAAAATGCTTCCATTTATTTCAAAATTTGTAATAGAAAAAATTGATTTTAAAAGTTCTATAAATAAAATAGCTACAAGAAACTTTGTAAATAGCAAATTATTAATAAACAGTACACTTGTTATGACTATATTATTTATGGTTATAATATCTTTAATATCTATGGCTGAACAAGAAAAATATGATATAAAATCAGAAATAGATAATATTAATTTTGATTTAATATTAGAAGCATCATCAACAATAACAGAAGAAGACTTAGTAGAAATAAAAAGTATGGATGAAGTAGAAGATGTAATAATAGAAAAAATAAATCCGGTATTACAAGATGTATATATAGCAAACAATAAAGTAGGAGATTTAAGTTTTGTATCAATAAGTAACCTACAAAAAATGTCACAAATAAATAAAGCATACAAAGGAATAGAAAAATTCTCAGAAAACAATTTAAAAGATAACGAAGTAATAATAAGTAAAGAAGATGCAAAAGAGTATGATTTAAAAGAAAATGATGAATTTTATATAAGTTTAAAAAAATCAACAGATAATTATGAAGTTGAATTACCAGTTTATGTAAAATTAAAAGGTACTCATGAACACAGTGATGGTAACGTTATCGTATCAGAAAAGTTATATAATGATATGGAAGAAATAATTGCACCAGGTTCAACATCAGTATATTTTGAATTAAAAGAAGGTTCAAAAGATGAAGAAGTTGCAAAGACAATTAATGATATAGTAGGACAAGAATTTCTTGAATCAGAAGTAATGACTTTAGAAGAATACAAAGAATACTTAGAAGCAGATGCATCAATAATGTATATTGTAATGGGAGCAATTTGCATAGTACTTGGAGTAATTGTACTATTATGTATAGTTAATAACTATAAAATAAGTTTTGAACAAAGAAAAAAAGAATTTGCTACAATGTACTCTATATGCATGAGCAGAAAACAACTAAAGAAAATGATAAAAGTAGAAATTATAGCATCATGTATAGTATCAATATTAATGGCTGTAATTTATTCAATGTTATTTATTGCTTTATTCTCAGTAGTATTAGATGGTGGATTTAGATTAACAATAAAAAATATGATAATAATAGCAAGTATAGTTTTAGTAATAATGTATATTGTATCAATAAGAATTGGTAAACGAATTGATAAACTAAATATTATTGATGAAATAAAGTACGAATAAAAAGGAGTTAAAAATGAAAGAGGCAGTAAAAGAATTTATAGAACATGCAAAAGGTCATTCAAAAGATGAAGTAATTTTAGAAATAAAAGATTTAAAAAAGAATTTTGTTAATGGCGATATTGTAGTAGAAGTATTAAAAGACATAGATTTAGTTGTAAAAAAAGGTGAGTTTATATCACTTATGGGAGAATCTGGAAGTGGAAAATCAACTCTTCTTTATCAAATTGGATGCTTAGATGATCCAACATCTGGTAGTGTATTAATAAATGGTGTAGATATTCATAAAATGAAAGATGATGACAAATCTAAAATGAGAAGAGAAACAATGGGATTTGTATTTCAATTTTATAATTTAATACCAAATTTAAGTGTAGAAGAGAATATATTACTTCCAGTTGTAATGGATGGGAAAAACCCAAAAGAGTATGAAGCAAAATTGGTAGAAATTCTTGATATAGTAGGGCTTAGTGACAAACGAAAAGCCCTACCAAGACAACTATCTGGTGGACAACAACAAAGAGTATCAATCGCAAGAGCTGTAATTATGTCACCATCACTACTATTAGCAGATGAACCAACAGGTAACTTAGATAGTGTATCAACAAAAGAAGTTATGGAATTATTTACAAAATTAAACAAAGAAAAAGGAATTACAATCATTCAAGTAACACACTCACATGAAACAGCAAAATATGGTAATAGAATTGTAAAATTAAAAGACGGAATTGTAAGTAATTAGGTGTGATAATATGAAGAAATATTTAAAAACAATAATAACAAGTTTAATAATTATCATAGCTTTTACATTTGGAATGGTATTTACAAAAGAAGAAGAAAATACAACAATTAAAAATAAAAAGAATGAAGTTGCTTTAACAAAACAACCAAGATTAGAAGATGATTTCTATGATTACATTAATTATGATGAATTAAAAGAAGAAAAAATAGATCAAAGTAAATATATGGACTCATGGGATGCAATGTTTTCATATGATGAAGAAATAAAAAAATCAAAAATCGAAATAATAAAAGAAATAGTAAGTAAATGTGATACATATGCTCCACAATCAAACAAAGGGAAATTATGTATATTATATAATCAATATAAAAATATAAATTATAATACAAATAAACAAGAATTAAGAAAATATATTGATTTAATAAACTCATCAAAAACAATAGATGAATACTTGAAAAATGTTTCAACAACAACAAATATGTATCCATACTCAAATATATTGTTTACAATTAGCTTAAATATTGAAGACAATGATTATACAAAAATATATCCTTCAATCTCAAATTTTACATATGATTATGATACAGAATCTGATAAATATCACAAAAGATATATAGAGGATTACAGTGAAGTAAGAGGAAAACAAAAAAATGCAACTTTAGAACTATTAAAATTATCTGGATACACTGAATCACAAGCAAGAGAAATGATAGAAAGAACATATGAAATGTATGAAGTTATCGCAAAATTCTCATATGAACCAAAAGAATATAAACATGTTAATATAAATGACTTAAAAGATTATAAAAATATTAATTTTGAATATATTAAAGATAATTTTAATAAAATAATAGGTACAAGTGAAAATATAATTATAGATGATGAAGTACAATTAAAAGAAATAGATAAATATTTAGTGAAAGAAAATTTACAAACTTTGAAAGATTATGCAACTATAAGATTATTATTTTCAAATGCAGAATCAATTGGAGAAAAAGAAGCAAAGGTTGCATACGAACTTGAAAAATATTTTAATGGTTTAGAAGAAGAATACAATTTTGAAAACAGAATGTATGATGAAATATACAAAGTGTTTAAAGATACAATTGTACTTGAATATGTAAATCAAAAAAATATAAAAGAAGCAAAAAGTTATTATACAAATTTAACTAAAGAATTTTTAGAAATGTATAAAATCAAACTACAAGAAAACGATTGGCTAAATGAAGAAACAAAACAAAACGCAATAAAAAAAATAGATAACATGAGAATCTATATAATGTACCCAGAAGCATCAGAAGCATTAGAAAATAATTATAATTTAAATGGAAACACTTATGCAGAAATATACAAAAATTTATACAATAGCATGATGAGATTAGATTATAATTTATCGAAGAAAAATGAGTATACAAAAATTCAAACTGACTGGTTAGAAATAAATGCATATTATGTACCTTCAGAAAATAGTATCGTTATAGGAACAGGTATTATTGAAAGCATAAATAACTTGTTTGAAATAAAATATGATGAACTTGAAAATAATTATTATAAAACAATAGGAAGTCTAGGATATGTAATTGGACATGAAATAAGTCATGCATTTGATAATACAGGTTCTAAATATGATGAAAATGGAAAAGAAGTAAACTGGTGGACACCAGAAGATAAACTAGCTTACACAAAGAAAACATTAAAAGTAGAAAAGTATTATGAAAAATACAAACAAGAAGGATACCAAACATTAGGTGAAAATATTGCAGACTTAGGCGCATACTCATTACTTATGGATTTAGCTGAAAGTCATAGTGCTACAAATGAAGAATATAAAACTATTTTTGAAACATCAGCAAAGCTTTGGTCATCACAATCAACAAAATTTATTGAAGGTTACTTATTAATGAATGATGAACATTCACCAGCAAAAAATAGAGTAAACGCAGTATTATCATCAATAGATAAATTTTATGAAGTTTATAATATAAAAGAAACAGATAAAATGTATGTAGCAAAAGAAGACAGAGTTAAAGTCTGGTAAAATAAAATACGTTTATAACAAATAAACGTATTTTTTGTAGTATAATACTTATAGAAAAAGGAGTAATTATGATAAGAATAAGACAAATAAAAATATCTCTTCAAAATGATAATGATAATTATATAAAAAAACAAATATCAAAAATATTAAAAATAAACGAAAAAGATATAATAAAATACTCAATAAATAAAAAATCTTTAGATGCAAGAAAAAAAGAAAATATAAATTATGTATATGAATTTGATGTAGAAGTAAAAAATGAAAAATCTATTTTAAGTAAAAATAAAAATAATGATATCTTTATTACTCCAAATGAAGAATATAAAATTGAAATTATAGGAACAAAAGAATTAACAAATAGACCTGTTATCATAGGAAGTGGACCAGCAGGATTATTCTGTGCATACATACTAGCTGAAAATAATTATAAACCACTCATTATTGAAAGAGGTGCTTGCGTTGAAGAAAGAGTAAAAATAATTGAAGAATTTTGGCGCACAGGAAAACTAGATAAAAATACAAATGTACAGTTCGGAGAAGGTGGAGCAGGTACATTCTCAGATGGAAAGCTAAATACATTAACAAAAGATAAAGAAAACAGAGGAAAAAAAGTATTCGATATATTCGTAGAAAATGGAGCTCCAGAAGAAATTAAATATATAAATCATCCACATATCGGAACAGATATACTAAGAACTGTAATAAAAAATATAAGAAATAAAATCATAAGTATGGGTGGAGAATTTAGATTTAATACAACACTTACAAATATAAATGTAAAAGACGATGAGATAGTTTCAATAGAATTAAATAATAATGAAATAATGAAATGCAATTCACTAGTATTAGCAATAGGACATAGCGCAAGAGATACGTTTTATATGTTAAATAATTATTTAACACTAACGCCAAAACCATTCGCAATAGGAGTAAGAATCGAACATCCACAAGAATTAATAAATAAAAATCAATATGGAGAAGCATACGAATATTTAAGTCCAGCTAATTATAAATTAACATATCAAACATCAAAACAAAGAGGAGTTTATTCATTTTGTATGTGCCCAGGAGGATTTGTAGTAAATGCATCAAGCGAAGAAGGTCACTTAGCAGTAAACGGAATGAGTAATTATAAAAGAAATGAAAAAAATGCAAATAGTGCACTTGTCGTAACAATAACTCCAAATGACTTTGGAAAAAATCCGCTTTCTGGAATAGAATTTCAAAGAAAATTAGAAAAGTTAGCATATGAAAAAGGAAAAGGTAATATACCTGTACAACTATACAAAGACTTTATAGATAATAAAGTGTCAACAAGTTTTAAAGACTTTACACCATGTATGAAAGGCAATTACACATTTGCAAATATAAACGAAATATTACCAGATTATGTAACTGAAGCATTAAAAGAAGCAATACCAGAATTTGATAAAAAAATTAAAGGCTATGCAAACGAAAATACAATACTTAGTGCTATAGAAAGCAGAACATCATCACCAGTTAGAATACCAAGAGACGAAAATGGAGAAAGTCAAATAAAAGGATTATTTCCATGCGGAGAAGGTTCTGGTTATGCAGGCGGAATAACAACAGCAGCAATGGATGGAATAAGAGTATCTGAATATATAACAAAAATATACAAAAGAAAAGAGTAAAATTATGAATAACACAGAAAAAGTTTTATTAATATTACCATTTCTCATATTTGGAGTTATTTTAATAATTGTAGGTTACAAAAAGAAAAATAAAACTGAACAAAAATGTAATTTAAAGATATCAGCAAGAGTAATAAAAAAGAAAGTAATTCCAGAAGAGGAAGAAATAGAAGAAGAAATAGAATATGAAAAAGTATTAGAGTATGATGTTAATGGAAAAAAATACGAACAGTATATTTCAAATAAATCATTAAAGTATTATGAAGGAGAACAGGTGGATTTATATGTAAATCCAAATGACCCAAATGAATTTTACAAAGCAAACTCAAATACCCATAAATCAGCCTTGATTGGCGGAATACTAGTAACTATATTTATTTTATCTATAATGTTACTAATACTTTTGGCATAAATTGAACAATAAGATAGCTTAAGCTATCTTTTTTTATTGAAAAAATAGATAAAAAGTGTATAATAAACAACTACACAAAGAAAGAGGGAAATTATGAAAAAAGAAATAAGTATATTAGATTTATTAGCATTATTAGAAGTATTTAATGAATATGCTGAATTTGAAGAAGATTTAAATAAATTACTAAACAATAAAAATTCAATAAATTCATTATATAAAATTAGAGAACTAGCAAATGGAGAAAAAGTATTATGTTCAAGAAACATAAAAAACTTTTATAAAAAATATGAAAATATTATTAAAAAAATACATAGTATTGTAAATATTCAATCATTTATTTATCATTCATTTGATTGGGATAAACAAACAAATATATATAAATATTTAGATGCTCATAGAGATGAACTAGATAAAATAAAAGAAGTAGTATTAAAACTTAAAGAATTAGGAATTGATAAAATAGAATTCGATGAAACTTTTGATTTTACAACAAAAAAATATTACATGTGGACATGGATGGCAGACAATACATCAATTCATTATTTATCTGACATAGAAGCAATTCCAGGATATGAATCAGATAGAATTATATATCAAACAAACTCATCTCCATTTGAATTAAAAATAGGTACATCATTTGGAGAATTATCTAAAAGATATAATAAAGCAAAATTAAATAGTTTAACATTTGATAAAGATTTATTACCAAATGAAATTTCAAAATCAGAAATTATTAAACCAATACAAAAAGCAAAACAAGAAAAGAAAAAAGATTATGATGCTATAAAACATATAGTTGATTTAAGACAAGTTGAACAAATACTAGAATCAAAACTTAGAAAATTAGAATCTATATTGAAAGATGTAGACAAATTAAGTGATAAAGAATCAGTTTTAAAATCATTAAGAACTATTAAAACAGAACTAGAAAATATAAAAGAAGAAATAAGTAGCTATGAAGATGTTGTTGTTGATGAAAGTACATATATAACACCAGATGTACTTGACAAAGAAGAAGAAGCATACGAAAGAAGAAAAAGAGATTCTGAAATTCACATCTGGTAATAGGAGATAATATGACTATTGAAATAAGTAGAGTATATACAAGTGAATTACTAGCTTTATGTTATGTATTTGATAAATACGAAGAATTTTTAAATGAGTTAAAAGACTTATTAAGTAAAAGCAAAAAAGAAGTAGATACAATTTATAATTTAGAACAATTATCTCATGGTAAATTTGGTATATATTCAAAATCATTAAAAGAATTTTATGAAAAACATAAAGAATTAATTGATGAAGTAAATAAATATTCACATATCCATACATTTATATGCCAAGCACATACATGGAATGAAGAAACAAGTATTTATTATTATTTAAAATCTCACAAAGAAGAGATGCAAAATATAATTAATATTTTAGAAAAATTAATATCATTAAGAATATATGAAATAGAATTTTCAGAAAAATTTAATTTTGACAAAAATTATAATGAAATATATACGAATTTATCAAAAAATTCATATGTACATTTTTATGATAACATGGAAGCAATACCAACATATGGAGAAGAAATAATAGCTTATAAAACAAATGGATCACCATATGATATTGAATTAAAAGTAGAACCAGATGGAGTAGAGTTTTGTACAATACAGCTAAACAGTTTAGATTTTAATCCAAATAGATTACCAATGAATATTACAAAAGAAAATACAATTGATGAAATAATTGCACTAAAAGAAAGTAAACAAACAGAGTATGATTTAATAAAAAAATTGATTGACTTACGAATTGCAAATCATGAAGCAGTCATGAGTTTTACAAAATTACAACTTGAAATGACAAAATTAGAATCATCAGAAAGAAAAAAAGATTTTCTTGAATCTATGAAAAAAATAAGAAATCAATTAGAACAAATAATAGAGTCAAATAAACAATATGAAAATGAAGTATTATCAAGTAGTGAATATGTAACTCAAGAAGTTCTTGATAAAGAAGAACAAAAATATCAAAGAAAAAAATAAATGAGGAGTAACAATGAATAAAGAATATTTATATATAAATGGAAAATGCATAATATATGATGAAAATGGAGCAATTCTAGAAGATGATGGAAAAGTAGCATTAAAAGAATATAGCGATAAATTAGATCAAATTTTAGTACAAGAAAATGTAATTGAAACATTAGAAGATGAACTTGATGAAACAAACAATTTAATTGATAAAAATGAAAAATCAATGAAAAGCGATAAAACTTCGATTTGGTTTTGTACTGGATTATTGTGTTTATTTCCAATTTTATTTCAACAATTACTTCCTCATATGATAACAGAAGAATCTCTAGCAGAGTTAATGACAAATGGTTATGCAAGAACACTTATTCAAGGTTTAATGTTATCATTAAATACAATATTAGGCGGTGGCTTTATATTAGGGCTTTATAATTCATACAAGGATAAGAAAAGAAAATTAAATGGAAACAAAACTAAAAAAGAAGCAATAGAAAAATCACTAGTACAAGAAAAACAAAAATTAGAAGAACTTGAAAAAACAAAACAAAAAACGCACTTAGAAGAAGAAATGTGTTCAAAAAAAGTAAATGATTTACAATCATTAAGAAATTTAAGAGATAATTTAAGAGCATATTACGGATGCGGATATAATAGAAAAAAATACGAAAGATATTTAAAAGCAGGAAAATTAGAAAAAAAATTACAAAAATATTATTCACAAGATGAAATAGAATTAATAAAAGAAAATTTAGAAGAAGGATATACAAGAAAATTAAAATAAAATAGGGGGAAGAAATGAATAAAGAATATATTTATTTAGATGGAAAATGCATAATAGAAGATGACAATGGAAATCAAAAAGTAGAAGATTATACAAACAAAACAGATGAAATTTTAATGAAAGAAAATGCTATTGAAATGCTAGAAAAAGAACAAGATGATACAACAAAAGAAATAGAAAAAAAAGAAGGTCAAACTAAAATATTAAAATTTTCAATATACTTTAATGCAATATTGTCATTATTAATATTACCAACAACACAGTTATTAATAAGAATGTTAATTGGACCAGGAGCATCAGTAATACTAGCATCAGAAAATTTAGTTGTTTTAAATTTTCTAAAATGGTTTATAATTTCAGTTACAGCATTTTATGCAACAGTTACAACATGTAGTGCCTATAATTCTTACAAAAAAAATAATAGATCAATAAAAGGACTATATAATAAAAAGAAAGAATTAGATAAAACTTTAGAAGAAGATAGAATTGAATTACAAAAATTACATGAAGAAAAACAAATTGAAAAATCAGAAACATATTTTTATAAAAAGGAATTTTGTAATTTAGAACTATTAAGAAAATTAAGAAATTATTTAAATTTATATTATGATTGTGGATATAATAGAGAAAAATATCAAAAATATTTAGAACAAGGTAAATTAGATAAAAAATTAAGAAGATATTATAATGAACATGGTATCGAATTAATAAAAGAAAATTTAGAAGAAAATAGTCAAGAAATGCAAAAAACACTAAGTAAATAATGGAGGGATTATGGGGTTTAAAGTAGTAAGAAAAGTACCATCTCATTATGTATCTGATGATTGCTTACAACAAATGTTGGGATATAGAGATGGAGTAATGATAATAAATTCAAAAGGAATGATTTACGAAGATACAGAAACAGATAAATATAATAGTTATTTAACTGACGAAAGAAGAATTAATTTTCCATACCATAACATACCAACACATATTCAAAGATTTGGAATGAGAAAATATAAATTCGTAAATTTAATATTAGATTACGGTAAAATATATTTACACTTCACACCACAAGGAATGTTTACACAACAAGCATTTAAAAATGGTGATGAAGGACTTGTAGTATATGAAAGAATAATGAGTATAAATGAACCAGAAGAAAAAATTGTTACAAGAGAAGAATTAGATAAATATTTTGAATATGATGATAATTCATTTTATATAGGTAATGGAAAACCAGTTGGAAAAATAACAATACCAACAAATGAACAAATATTAAATTTTTATAAAACAGAATTAAGAATAGCATTAACAAATAATACAACTAATAGAACAATATCAATGGAAAAAATTGATGAAATAATAGATGGAATAATAAATGGTATAACATTAAATTCAATTCCAGGTAATTTTAGATTTATGCCAGAAGAAACACAAATAATAATAATATCTGATAAAGATGGAAAAATGGAATTGCAAATAATTGAAGATATAGTATTTATGTCAGAAGATTCATTTAAAATGACAATTAGAAATGTTCCAATTAATTCATATACAATTGATGAAATACAAGATTTAAAAACATATGAATCAACTGAACCAAAAATAAGCTTATGGTTAAATAGAAATATAACAAGAAATGACTTAAAAGAAGCAAAAAGAACATTAAAAAAATAAACCAACGATTAGTTGGTTTTTAATTGAAAAAATATGTAAATATATTATATAATGAATGTAGAATCGAAGGGAAAAAATGAGGACTTTAGAAAGATTTTTATATGTTCAAAATAGAACACATGAACAAGTAGTAGAAGAAATAAGAAATAGTAAAAAAATATCACATTGGATGTGGTTTACATTTCCACAACTCCAAGGTTTGGGCGAAAGTGATAATTCCATTTTTTATGCAATAGATGATATAGAAGAAGCTAAAAGATATTTAGAACATAATGTATTAGGCCCAAGATTAAAAAAACTAGCAAATGAATTGTTAAAATTAGAAACAAATAATCCAGAAGAAATATTTGGAAAATTAGATTCATTAAAATTAAAATCATCAATGACATTATTTGATTATATAGATAAAAATGATGTGTTTGGATATGTATTAGACAAATATTATGAAGGTGAAAAAGATGACAAAACAATTCAAATATTAGAAAGAAATTATAAATAATATAAGGAGGTATATATGTACAAAATACATAATTTTACAGATAATGATGATATTAAAATATTAGACCAAAAAGGAGCATTCACAGTAATTGAATTTCAAAGAGATTTAAGTGTAACACCACAAACAGCAATAACAGCATATTATAGTGCACAAATGAATGTTAAAAAAAGACAATTAATATGTGATTTAAGCAAATCAGAAGTTACAACTCAAGCAGGTGCAATGCAATGGATGGTTGGTAATGTAGGAGCAACAACAGGATTAAAAAATGTTGGAGATTTTTTTACAAAAACAATAAGAGGTTCAGTAACAGGAGAATCTGCAATTAAACCAGAATACAAAGGAAAAGGACAAATAGTGCTAGAACCAACACATAAATATTTAGTGCTTCTTGATGCAGAAGAATGGAATGGAAATGTTGTACTTGAAGATGGACTATTCTTAGCATGTGAATCAACTCTAAAACATAAAGCAGTAATGAGAAGTAACATCTCATCAGCTATGCTTGGAGGAGAAGGATTATTTAATCTATCATTAAATGGAAAAGGAGTATTTTGTATTGAATCATACTGTCCAAAAGAAGAATTAATCATTATTGAACTAGAAGATGATGTATTAAAAATAGATGGTAATATGGCAATCGCTTGGAGTGGAAGTCTTGACTTTACAGTAGAAAGATCAGGAAAAACCTTACTTGGTTCTGCAGCAAGCGGTGAAGGACTTGTAAATGTATATAGAGGAACCGGAAAAATATTAATGTGTCCAGTGATTAAATAATTAGATTAATTATGTCAGAAGAAATGGTAGTAATGGATTATGTACAATGATAAGACTTGTTCCAGTATACAAAGATGACAAACAAAATATTAATCCATATACAAAATAAAACTAATTACACTAATTAGTTTTTTTTTATGATAATTGTTAGGTGCTTGACAAAGGAAAATCATAGTAATATAATTTTTAAGGATGTTAAATATATGGAGTATAATAATGGAAGAAAAATTACTATCTAAATTAAAAAAAGTTGATCGTTTAGTAATACAGATGATATGTAAAAATACTAATAATAAAATACCAAATAAACAACCAAGCAGAACACAAGCAAGAATATTGGATATTTTAATTAACTCAAAAGGAGAAGTATCACAAAAAGAATTAGAAGAAAAATTAAATATATCAAGAGCAAGTATATCTGAAATACTTTCAAAAATGGAAAAGCATGAAATGATAAAAAGAGAAATAGGATTAGACAATAGAACAAAAATTGTAAAATTAACTGATAAAACAATAGAAATACACAAATATATGAATGAAACATTTGAAAAAATATCAAATAAAATAGAAAATGTATTATCACAAGAAGAAACAGAAAAATTAAAAGAATTACTTGTAAAATTATCAGATGGATTAGAAAAAGAAATAGGAGGTTAATATGTTTAAATTACTAAAAAAACTAACAAAAAAAGAAATTATGTATGCAATAATTTGTATTTCACTTGTTGCATTTCATGTTTGGCTTGAATTAAAAGTACCTGATTACATGAGTGGAATAACAAGACTTGTACAAACTGAAGGAAGTTTAATGAAAGACATAATTCATCAAGGTGTACTTATGATGATATGTGCTCTTGCAAGTTTAGTTTGTAACATTGTTGTAGGGTATTTCTCATCAAAAGTAGCATCAAGTTTCTCATCAACTTTAAGAAGTAATATTTTTCAAAAAGTACAAAAAATGGGTATGACAGAAATAAAGAAATTCTCAACAAGCAGTTTAATCACAAGAACTACGAATGATGTAATGCAAGTTGAAATGCTAATTGGAATGGGACTACAAGCAATGGTAAAAGCCCCAATTATGGCAGTATGTGCTATATTAAAAATATTAAATAAAGGATTTGAATGGTCAATTCTAACGGCGTGTTGTGTATCAGTATTAATGTTTGTAGTAGTGGTTTTAATGATTATAGTTCTTCCAAGATTTAAAATTGTGCAAAAATTAATCGACAAAATAAATGGATTAACAAGAGAAAACTTATCTGGTATTAGAGTAATAAGAGCCTTTAATGCTGAAAAATATCAAACAGATAAGTTTGCAGAAACAAATGATAAATTAACAAAAACTCAATTATTTAATCAAAGATGTTTTGCAATAATGAATCCAATGATGAACTTAGTAATGCATGCACAAACATTGGGAATTTACATAATTGGAGCAGTACTTATTCAAAATGCTGGAATGACAGATAAAATAACACTATTTAGTAATATGGTAGTATTTTCAAGTTATGGAATGCACGTAATTATGTCATTTTTAATGCTAGCATTAATATTTATGATGATACCAAGAGCTCAAATATCAGCAAATCGTATTAATGAAGTACTTGATGAGCCAATCGCAGTAAAAGATGGTTCTTATACAAAAGAAACAGAAGAACAAGGAACAGTAGAATTCAAAAATGTATCATTTAAATATCCAGAAGCTGATGAATACGTATTAAAAGATATATCGTTCAAGGTTAACAAGGGTGAAACAATTGCATTTATTGGATCAACTGGTAGTGGGAAAAGTACACTTATTAATTTAGTACCAAGATTTTACGATGTAACTGAAGGAGAAGTTTTAGTAGATGGTATTAATGTAAAAAAATATAAATTAGAAACACTTAATAATAAATTAGGATATGTTCCACAAAGAGCTGTTATGTTTACTGGAAGTGTAGAAGAAAATGTATCATATGGAAAAAATGGTAAAGAAAAGATAACTATTGATAAAGTAAAAGAAGCAGTAAGAGTTGCCCAAGGAAAAGAATTTGTAGAAAAACTAGAAAATACGTATGGTGCACATATTGCCCGTGGAGGAACAAATATTTCAGGAGGACAAAAACAACGTCTAGCAATAGCTCGTGCAATAGCAAGAGACCCGGAAATATATATATTTGATGACTCTTTCTCAGCACTTGATTATAAAACTGATTCAATTTTAAGAAAAGAATTAAAAAAATATACTAAAAATGCAACAAGTTTAATCGTTGCACAAAGAATAGGTACAATAATAAATGCTGATAAAATAGTTGTATTAAATGAAGGTGAGTGTGTAGGTATCGGAACACATAAAGAACTTCTAAAAACTTGTGAAGTATATAGAGAAATCGCATACTCACAATTATCAAAGGAGGAATTAGACAATGCCTAGAAGAGGACCAGCACCTGAGAAAGCAAAAGACTTTAAAGGTTCAATGAAAAGACTTATAAAACATTTAGGAAAATGGAAATTCACAATGCTACTTGCATTAACTCTAGCACTTGTAAGCGCAATGTTAGCACTAATTGCTCCAAATAAACTATCAGATTTTGCCGACGTAATAAGTGAAGGATTAGTTCCAAATACAAAAAAAATAGAAGAAATAACAAAACAAATAACAATTAATTTATCATCACAAGAAACAATGACAAAACTATATCTACTTGATGAAAATTTAGAACTTACAGACGAAGAAAAAATAATTGTAGATGAAGTTTTACCAAAATTACAAACAGAAGAAGATAAATTAATATTATTATCTCTTCCAGAAAAAGTATTGTTATATATACTTGAAGACATAAAAGTAGATAATACTATTATCACAAAACAAGACCAATATGACATGCTAATGTTAACAAGTAAAATGGATAAAAATAATCCAGAAAATAATTTATCATTAATAGATGAATTACCAAAAAGTATATATAGTTTAGTTAAACCACAAATAAATATGAATAGAATAAAAAAACTAGCCATATTTATGGGATCTCTTTATATAATAAGTGCATTATTTAATTATATACAATCATATTCATTAACAACGGTATCAAATAAATTCGCAAATCAATTAAGAGGTAATATAAGTTTAAAAATAAATAAATTACCACTTAAATATTTTGATACACATGAAACTGGTGATGTTTTATCAAGAATAACAAACGATGTTGATATAATTGCACATAATTTGAACTCAAGTATTTCAACGTTAGTAACTTCTATTACATTATTTATAGGTTCAATAACAATGATGTTAATAACTAACTGGATAATGGCGTTAACTGCAATATTATCAACAATATTAGGATTCTTCTTTATGTTTAAAATATTAAATAAATCACAAAAATATTTTATTCAAAAACAAGAAGAATTAGGTAACTTAAATGGTTATATAGAAGAAATGTATTCAGGACATAATGTAGTAAAAACATATAATGGAACAAAAGATGCAATAAAAGAATTTGAAACATTAAATACTAAGTTATATGAAGCTAATAGAAAAAGTCAATTTTTATCAGGACTAATGCATCCAATTATGGGATTCATTGGAAACTTCGGATATGTTATGGTATGTATAGTAGGAGCACTACTAACAATGAATGATATTATATCTTTCGGAGTAATTGTAGCATTTATGATATATATTAGAATGTTTACAAATCCATTAAATCAAATTGCACAAGCATTAAGTACACTACAATCAGTTTCAGCTTCAAGTGAAAGAGTATTTGAATTTTTAGATGAAAATGAAATGAGTGAACAAAATCATATTTCAAAAACATTGAAACGTTCAAATGCAAAAGGATTAATAGAATTTAAAAATGTTAAATTTGGTTATGATCCATCAAGAACTATTATTAATGACTTTAGCGTAAAAGTAAAACCAGGACAAAAAGTAGCAATAGTAGGACCAACTGGAGCAGGTAAAACTACCATGGTTAATCTTTTAATGAAATTCTATGAAATAAATAATGGAGACATTGAAATAGATGGAATATCTACAAAAGATTTAACAAGAGAAAATATACATGAATTGTTTATAATGGTACTTCAAGATACATGGTTATTCGAAGGAACAATTAGAGATAATATAAAATTTAGTAATGAAGATGTATCTGATAGAGAAATATGGAGTGCACTAAAAACAGTAGGAGTTGATCATTTCGTAAAAACACTACCTGGTGATTTAGACTATGTAATTGGTGATAATGACACAATAAGTCAAGGACAAAAACAACTTCTTACAATAGCACGTGGAATGATAGAAGATGCACCATTCTTAATTCTTGATGAAGCAACAAGTAATGTAGACACAAGAACAGAAGAATTAGTTCAAAAAGCAATGGATAAATTAACAGAAGGAAGAACATCTTTTATAATCGCACACAGATTATCAACAATTAAGAATGCAGATGTTATACTTGTTATGAAAGAAGGAAATATAGTTGAACATGGAAACCATGAAAAACTTATGGAAAAAAATGGATTTTATGCTGAATTATATAATAGCCAATTTGAAAAAGTAAGTTAAAAATACTAAAGTAATCTTTAGTATTTTTTATTATTATGATAAAATTTATATATAGAAAGTAGGTATTAAAATGGATAGTAGTGTTGTATTAATAGCTCCATTAATAAGAGATGCAATAATTATTGAAATTATCGCAACACCAATTGTATGCATTTCACTATTAAAACCATTATCTAGATTAATATCAGATGAAAATAGTTATAAAAAAACATTTACTTTTCTATTTTTGATTAGAATTTTAATACTAATAATGTTTAATCTATTTATAACAACACTAATTGCCTATATAGATTTTGCATTAATATTTATAGGTGTACCAATAATATCAATAATAAAAACCAAAAAAGGAATACCGGTTTTTGAACCAGAAATAGAAAAATCTTCATTCGGATTAACAAATAGTTTTAGCATCAGACCAATATGCAAAAGATGTAAACATAGATTAAAAGAAAGAGACATGATGTGTCCGATTTGTGGAGAACCAAATGAATTTATGATGAAAAAGAAAAAGAGGTAAAAGATGAAAACAAGTAAGAAAATATTATTATTAACACTATTATTAGTACCAGTAATCATACTAGCTGATACAGGAATGGGAGAACTATTACCAGGAATACTAATTGTACCAGCATTTGTATCTATTCATATGACTGTATTTGTATTAACACCACTTGCACAAATATTCTCAGGACCAGAAGAATATAAAACAACAGTAAAAATACTATTTATAGCAAGATTAGTAATATTATTCCTATTAATAATGAGTGTTGGTTCTCAAGCAGTGATGATTGATTTTTTAGCGGTTTTTTTAGGAGCATTTATAGTAGTTCCAGTACTATCAGCAATTAAAAACTTAAAATTAAGGTAGGAAAAGAATATGAATGATAAAGAAGTAAATGAAATAAAACCAGTAATGGAATGTAAAACAAAAGTTTTTCCATATATGACCGAATCTAAATGTGGTTCATCAATTGAAGCGAAAAATCAAGAATGTTCATTTTGTCATAATAAAATAAAATATTTCCAAGAATGGATATTAACAAATAAGTAGGAGGTTTTATGAATGTATTAGATAATTTAATTAATGAAGAAAGAAAAAATTACTTATGTTTTGATTTGTTGAAAAAATTATATAATGAAAAACCATCATTTAAAAGAATAATAGATGAAGGATTTGAAAATGGAGAAGTAGTTGGATTTCCAGAGGAATTATGGAATAGAATTGATGATCAAAATGTAAGAGGAATTGATTCTTTCGAACAAATATTTAAAGAAGGATACAATATCGGAGGATGCACAGTAGTATCAAAACAATTAAGTTATTCATTTGATTCATGTACATTATGTTCAGGATTATTACCACTTATAGAAGGAACAAAAAATAGTCCAATCGGAGAACACTCATGGATGCAAAGTGGGGGAATAATTTATGATACAACTTTAATGTTATGCTTAACAAATACAATTGCAGAACAACTAGGATACCAAAAAGAAGTTGAATATGATCCACACACATCAAATATATATATGGCAATATATGAATTTACAAATGATCCATCATTTAAAACAAAAAAAAGATAATTCAACCACAGGTTGAGTTAATTCAACCAATGTTTTATTTAAAAAATTAAATTTAAATGATAAAGTAAATTCAGAAAGAGGTGTAAAATGAAAAAAATATTATCAATTTTAATCTGTTTATTACTATTAGCAGGTTGTACAAAAGATGAAGTAAAACTTCCACTACCAGAAGTAAGCGAAGGAATGAGAGGAGAATTAGGTATTGATAAAAATGTTAACGAAGAAACATTAGATCAATATCTAAATATGGAAAATGCAGTATATTATGATATGAGAATGCTTGTAGATGAAGCAAACTATGAAGCAATCGAAGGAGATTCTTATTTATCAGGATTTGTTAAAGGATTTGAAGTAATTCCATATCCATATTTAGCAAATGTAGTAGGTTTACCAGAAGCAGTAGGAGAACCATATCAAGGACCAACATTATTTACACAAGACGAAAATGGAAAATATACTCCAAACTACGAAGAATCAATGAGTGTATTAGAATATTTTTTCCCAAAAGATAAAACAATATTCTTAATGTGTGGTGGAGGCGGATATGCTGGAATGACAAAAGCTATGCTTGTATCACTAGGATGGGATGAAACCAAAATTTATAACACAGGTGGATATTGGTATTACAAAGGAAAAAATAATGTTCAAGTTAAAAGAACAGTTGACGAAGAAACAAAATATGATTTTTGGAAAATACCATATCACGATATAGATTTTGATTTATTAACAAAGGTTAAATAATGAAAAAAATATTATTGATATTAATAATGTGTTTATCACTAGTAGGTTGTAAACAAAAAGAAGAAAAGTTTTATTTTGATGACGAATATTATAAATCAAACGAATTAATAAATGCAGACTCAAATAAAATAAATGAACTTGTAAAAAATGAAAAATCATTCGGAGTAATACTATATACACCAGGATGTACAAGTTGTATTAAATTTGAATCACTAATGGAAACATTTAGACAAGAAAAAAATATGTCATTTTATAATTTAAGTGCAGAAGAAATGCAAAAAACTATAATAAATGACTATGTAAAATACACTCCATCATTAATACTATTTAATAAAGGAGAAGTTGTTTCATATCTAGATGCAGCATCAGATGAAGATTTAAAATATTATGAATCAATAGAAAATTTTACAGAATGGATTTCCAAATATGTAATATTAGAAAAATAGAATGAAAATTCTATTTTTTATTTTGAAAAACATACGACAATATAATGTAAATTGTTAAAGATTTATTATTATGTTATCATTTAAATAGATAATATATATAAAATATGTAAGGTGATAATATGAAAAAGAAACTTTTAATAATTTTAACATTAATCTTATTCACACCATTTGTAGTAAATGCATATGAAGTAAAGATGGATTGGCAGACAAGTTTTGGAGGAACAGATTCTGATTATTTTTATTCAATTTCAATAACTGAGGATGAAGAATATATTGTGGTAGGTAAAGCAACTTCAACAGATATAGAAGGAATCACAAATAAAGGAGTTTATGATGCAATAATAGTAAAATATGATAAAGATGGAAATATGTTATGGCAAAAGGACTATGGAGGAAATAAAGCAGACGTTTTTTCTTCGGTTGCATTGACAAATGATGATGGTTTTGTCGCAGTAGGATATTCACAATCAAGTGATATAGAAGGTATAACAAATAAAGGAAGTTGGGATGCAATAATAGTAAAATATGATAAAGATGGAAATATGTTATGGCAAAAAAACTATGAAGGAAATATAAATGACTATTATAGAGCAGTTATATTAACAAAAGATGAAGGATTTATCGCAGTAGGTTGTTCAAATTCAACAAATATAGAAGGTATAACAAATAAAGGCAGCCAAGATGCTTTAATAGTAAAATATGATAAAGATGGAAATCAGTTATGGCAAAAGAGTTGGGGAGGACAAGCTGGTGAGGATTTTAATTTTATTACAGCAACAGAAGATAACGGATTTGTAGTGGTTGGATATTCACAATCAAGTGATATAGAAGGTATAACAAATAAAGGCGGTTGGGATGCAATAATAGTAAAATATGATAAAGATGGAAATATGTTATGGCAAAAGAACTATGGAGGAAATAGTGCAGAATATTTTAAATCAGTTATGTTAACAAAAGATGAAGGTTTTATTGCAGTAGGATATTCACAATCAAGTGACATAGAAGGTATAACAAATAAAGGCAGCCAAGATGCGATAATAATAAAATATGATAAAGATGGAAATATGTTATGGCAAAAAAATTGGGGAGGAAATAATAGTGAACAATTTTTTTCGGTTATAGTAACAAAAGATGACAGTTTTATTGCATCAGGTTATTCAGGTACAACAGATGTAGAAGGTATAACAAATAAAGGTAAAGATGATGCAATAATAGTAAAATATGATAAAAATGGAAATATGTTATGGCAAAAGGACTATGGAGGAAATTATGCTGAATGTTTTAATTTGGCTGTGCTAACAAAAGATGAAGATTTTATTGCAGTAGGTGGTTCAAAATCAACAGATATAGAAGGTATAACAAATAAAGGCGACAATGATGCGATAATGGTAAAATATTCATTTGAATATGATTTAGAAATTAAAACTACAGAAAATGGAACATCAATTGCAGAACAACAAGGTAAATATGGGATAATAACTACAACACCTAATGAAGGATATATAGTTGATAAAATAATTGTTAAAGATACTGCTGATAATGAAATAGAAGTTACTAAGCTAGAAGATGGAACATATTCGTTTGAATTAGATGATGATGTAACTATAGAAGTATTATTTAAAGAGAAACTAGAGAATCCTAAGACAGGAATGAGTAATATAATTGGTTTAATGTTTACTATTGCTCTTTGTTTTATTAGTGGATTCTTTGTACTAAAAAATTATAATAAAAATTATGAATTATAATAAATACTAGTAATAACTCAAACAGTAATCATATTTATTTATCAGATATATTATCAAAATTTTTAAGTAATAGAAGATAAAGAGTAGATGAAAAAACTACTCTTTTTTGTTATAATATACATGGTGATTTTATGAGTCAAGAAGAATTTGGAAAACTAATAAAAAGAATCAGAAAAGAAAATAATCTGACTCAAAAAGACTTAGCAGAAAAGTATAATGTAACATATCAAGCAGTCTCAAAATGGGAAAACGGAAAAAATATGCCTGATATATCACTTATAAAACAAATAAGTAAAGATTTTAATATAACAATTGAGGACATGATAGATGGAAACTATAATCCAAATAAAATAGACGAAGAAAAAGAAAAGAATAATAAAAAATTACTTAGTCTAATGATGATAATAGGTGTAGTAATATTAGTTGCATTAATAATATTAATACTAAATTTAAATAAAGGATTTGAATTTAAAATAATAACATCTGGATGTAATAATTTTGATATAAGTGGAAGTATGTCATATGATAATAATAAATCAGTTATATATATAAATAACATAACATATTGTGGTGCAAAAGATGACACAAGATATGAAAATATAACATGCACACTTTTTGAAAAACACGATTCAAATAAAAAAGAATTAAGTATATGTGATAAAAAATATGAAACAACACTTGAAGAATTTTTAAAAGACACAACATTTCACGTAGATAACACATCATGCAAAAATTATTCATCAGATCATTTATACTTAGAAATATACGCAACTAAAACAAATGGAGAAAAAATATTATATGAAGTTCCAATGAGAATACAAGATTCATGTGAATAAAAGAGGTTAAAATGAAAAAATTAGAATTAGCAATTTTATTAAGAAGAATAAAAGATAGTATAGGAAAAATAGGATTACTATTATTTTACATACTTGTAATTATTGTAATATATTATTTAGCTAAATATATATTGTAATAACAAAAACTAAAATATGCATAATATATAATGGGGTATAATTATGCATAAGAACAAAAGATATAAAAAAGGAATATACACAAGTATTATAGGAATAATATTAAATTTCATAATAGGATTTATAAAAATATTATTGTCATTAAAAACTAACAGTATTAGTATACTTACAGATGCAGTCAATAATTTAACAGATATGACTTCATCAATAATAACAATAGTAGGCTTTAAATTAAGTACAAAAAAACCTACAAAAACACATCCATATGGATATGCAAGATATGAATACATTTCAGCATTTATAATATCAATATTCATGTTAGTGATGACCACTACATTTGTTATCAAATCAATAAATAAAATAATTAATCCAGAAAAATTAATCATAAATAACGTTACTTTTATAGTTTTATTTATAACACTAATAATAAAAATAATACAAATGTATTTATATAAAATAACATCGAAAAAGATTAATTCATCATCACTAAAAGCATCCTCTATTGAAACAAGAAATGATGTTATAACAAATGCATCCATTATAATATCAATGATTGTAATGAAAAAATATAACATTAATATAGATGGATATATAGGACTAATTGTATCAATGATATTGTTAATTTCAAGTTTAAAAACAAGTAAAGAAATGTTAGAACTTCTAGTTGGAAAAATCCCGAATGATGAAAAAATAAAAGAAATAAAAAAACAAATATTATCATATAAAAATGTAGAAAATATACATAACTTAATGATACATAATTATGGAGTAGGAATAGATTATATAACAGTTCATATAGAAGTAAACTCTAAAATAAATATAATGAAAATACATGAACTAACAAATAAAATAGAAAAAGATTTTAAGAAAAAAGATATAAATATAACTATTCATATAGATCCAATAATACATAATG
>JAZUBJ010000008.1:0-17540 GCA_045638445.1 Bacilli bacterium
TTTTTTATAATTAACAAACATAACATTAAATAAATATATCAAAATTAAAATAATAGTCACAAACTCTAATATATAAACAATATTCTCTTCATCAAAAAAAGTATTTAAAACATCATCCTTCTTTATTCTAATTAACTCATCTGCTTCATTAATTAAAAGATTATCTGAAAAACTTTTATAATCAACTTCATCATTTTTTAAAAAATTATAAAAAGTATCAAAATAAATTAACTCATTTGATAATTTTTCTTTATCACTAGTATCATATTTACTTAAAAATTCTAAATTAATAGGATAATTCATTTCTTTAATTTCATCTAAACTATAACTATTAGGTAAATAAAAACCAAATGCATCAAAGTATTGATGAAAAACATTATAAATATAATTAACATTATATATATACCATCTTAAATCATTTTCATCATTCTTATATATTTCATGACTCTCTTTTAATAATTTTATATGATCACTTGATAAATCATAAACACTCTCATAAATTTCTTCTTTATAGTTATCAGTAAAACAATAAATATAATTTTTATAAATAGGAACAAAACTAACTAATATAGCAGCAATAACAATATATAACCATATATTTATTTTACTAATTATCTTTTCCTCATTTTTAACTTTTTCTACCTTTTTAACTTTTTTTATTGTCTTATTTTTCATATCACTACCTCTATTGTAAATTATAACATAAAAATTAAAAAAGTTATTATACATATAATAACCTTTTTTATCTTATTCTATATCTGATATTTCAACATTATAATTAAATTTACCAGACCAAGTACCAAATAAAACATCACTTGGCATATTTGCTATAGAAACACTTTTTTCAAATCTTTGACTTTCAAAGTCATTTCCAACTTCACTTATTCCTTCAAAAGTAACTTCCAAAGTTCTCTTATCACTAGCATTTAAACTATTAACCAAAACAACATTTTTATCAGCAGTTACGTTTATAACACGATTACTTCCCCATGTTCCATTTAAAATAACAGTGCCTGTTTCACCTGGTGCAAGTTTAGCAGGAACATTAACAGAATATGATTCACTTCCTGTTCCAACATATTCAACAAGAGTACCATTTGAATAATCTCCACTAGCAAAAGAAATGTAACAAAAAAATGAAATCACTATTAGACCCATTATCAAAATAATTTTTTTCATATTTACCTCCTATTATTATCCTTCATATGTAAAAATAACATCATCATCAACCCCATCTATCCATTTTAAACTTAAATACTTATAAAATTTAATCTTATTTCCATCCTTAGAAACAACACCGACATAGCTGTTATCAATAACAACTGTTCTTCCATAAAAAACAAATGACATATTTTCTCCATTAAAATCAACCGTATTATCATCATTAAATTGTATAGAAGTATTTTTATAACTATATTCATTATCAAACTTAACTGGATTTTTATATATTGGATAATTTCTATCACTAAAACTAATAGTATAATTTTTATTATATTTTCCATAATTAAATGCATATATTCCAGGTTCAGGAAAATAAGTATCATCAAGCGTTCCAGGAGTTTCAACAAGAATTATGGTCTTATCTGTTAAATTTGAAGATGATAATGAAAAAAACTTCCTTCCAATTCCACTACCTACACCACTTCTAAAAACATAAGGAACAATTGTACCATCAGCAACGTAGTTCATATAATTTGGAATAAAATCATCTGGAACAGTATCGTATACTTTAACATATTCTTCGTCATTATAAGTTACTCTAGTATTATTTCTTACCTCCATCGTATTCCATTCAATTTCATGAGAATCATTTTCTTCAACTATTAATTCTACTACAACATCACTTTCAGAAGACAAAAGTGGAAAATAAAAACCTTTTTCTTTTATAATCATATCATCATAAACAAAAGGACCATTAACTGATAACGCAAAAAAATCATCATTTATAGCCAAAAAACAAAAACCATCATTTTCTTTAATATCACAAGTTTGTAAATAAGGCGTAATTGTCATAGTATCATTACTATCTTTAAGAACAATTTTTAAATTTTCTAATTCTTTTTTTGATAAAAAAATATCAGATACCTTAACATAAGTCACATCACTTAATACAAAACTAGCATTATTAGCAACATCACTCATTTTAAATGTAATCGGAAGTATATCGTCATATACAGTTTCAGTTTTATCAAGTTCCCAAATACATAATGTTTCATTAGTTGTAGTATCATAAGCAGTAAATTTAGTTTTGTCATCTGAAACTACAAAACTTAAAATATCATAAGTTGCAGTATTATTTTCAAAAACTACCTCATTTGGATTTGTTTTGAATATAAAACCATCATCATGTATAAAAAGAGCACTATTATCTAAATATACAATTACTTGATAAGGCATCATCATAGGAACCTCATCTGCTTCAAATGTTTTAATATATGTTTTATTATAATATAATGGGGCATCATATATCTCAACATTATAATTAAAATTACCAGTCCACTCACCAAATAACGGATCAGATTCAAACTCTCCAAGAAGTATTCTTTGATTTAAAAGTTTAACCGAATTGTCATTACCATTTTCTATAATTCCTTTAAAATTAACATCAATTTTCTTTTTACTTAAGAAATTAATGTCATTTGTAAGTTCAACACTATCATCAGAACTTACATTTATAACCCTATTACTTGGCCACATACCACTAACCGTAACATCACCTATTCCATTTAAAGACATTTGAGCAGGAACAGTTACACTATATTCTTCTTCACCACTTGCAACAAACTCTACGTTAGTTCCATAGGAATCACTATCTGCAAAAGATAAAAAACTAATAAAAGAAATTATTAAAGAAATGAACAAAATATATACAACTTTTTTCATATCTTAACCTCTATTATTTATTAAATTGAAATCTCCATTTTTTGATTCATTCCATTCATTTGTGCTCCAGATTTTGAATCATAAGTTAAAGTATTTACTACAATTGTATAATTACCAGGTTTTTTATAATAATTCATAACATTTACATACACATATTTTCCAGAAGCAACTTTATCAGTTTTAGCAATTATTTCTCCACTAGCTTCATCTTTAAGAATAAATACCATATCAACAAAATTACCAGCTGGATTTTTTATTTCAATATTAGGTTTATTTTTACTAACTCTATATTTACCATAACCTGCAAATGTAATAGTTCCATTCTCACGAGATTCAGTTTCATCATTTTTATTATCTTGAGGTGTATCAACTATATTAAAATCACCTATTGTGGAATTACCATCCTTACTTAAAAAATTACTACTAATAAAAATACCAAAACAAGTAAACACAGGTATAGCTAGAAAAAAAGCAATTATCCATAATTTATTTTTCTTTTCTGATTCCTTATTATTTTCATTCACAACATCCTTATTATTTTCATTCATGTTATCCATTTAAAACACCATCCTATTTTTTCATATTATATCTTACTCTTTAATTATACAATACGTACTTTATCAAATCAAGAATAACAATATTAATAAAAAAGACTATTATAAATATAATAATCTTTTTTAATTAATCACTATAAGTAAAAATTAAATCATCAGAAATATCAATAGATTCTGAACTTAAATATTTAATTACTTTAAATGATTTTCCATCACTTGATACTAAAGCAACAATACCATTATCAAAAAAGATAAAACGACCATTCGTAGTATAACCACCAGTTACATTTTTTGATATATAACCACTCTCATTAAATACAAGAATTTCATCACCGCAAGAATATTCAACATTGTATTTTAGATTATGCACCTCTTCAGAAATGATTTTAGAATTAATTGATATATCATAATTCTTACCCATACCACCATAGTTAAATACATATATTCCAGGTTCACTAAACTCTATTCCATTATAAGTACCAGGTTGAGAAATTAAAAATACATTTTGATAAATGTTTTCACCATATTTAATTAAATAATATCCAGTTGCATTAGATTCAAGACCACTTTTTTCTAAACTAATAACAGAACCATCTACACTAATATTCATATTATTTTGCGAAAAAAAGAAACTGCTATATAAAGTATCAGAAATTTTAACAAATTCGTAATCATTGTATACAACTTTTGTATTATCCATAACTTCCAGTGTATTCCATTTATATCCATAATTTTCATCTCTAAATTCAATCGAAAAAGAAATATTTAAATCAAAAGAAGAACAATCTAAAAAATAAATTCCAGGTTGACTAACAAAATATGTTACACCATTCACTTCTATTAATCCTGCTTCCCTAGCTGAAATAACTGGAAAAGTTATATCATAATCCCAATACCCCGTATAACATATATTTTTGTTATTAGTACATACAACACTATTATTAAACAATGAAGAACTAATTGTATCAGTATAAACAACTAATCTTGAATTAAATAATTCTTGTTCACTTAGATATATATCAGAAACCCTTACTAAATTATCTAAAACCCTTGTGTTATTTTTTACAGATTCATCATTAAAATAAAGAGGAAAACTTGAATCTAAATAATCATTAACCACTTCTAGTTCCCAAACACAATTTACAAGTCCAGTATCATTCATAACCATACTGACTTTCCTTTTATCTTCAGAAATAATTAAATCATACTCATCACTATAAATAATTTTATTATTTTCTATGACAACACCATTGCTGTCCAATTTAGAAAACTTTCCGTCATCCATCACAAATAGAACACTCTTATCTTCATAACAAATAATTTTTTCAGGAATATTAGTAGTCGAATCAGCAATAAATGTTCTTGTATATGTTTTTCCATAATATAATTCAGTATCAATAATATCCGAAATTTCTACATTATAATTAAAAGTTCCCTTCCAATCTCCAAATAAAATTTCTCCATCAATATTATCAATAGAAATAATAGCATTTTTATTAAGACTTGAAAAATTATTACCTGAAACACTTAAAATCTGAAAATTAACATTTAATTTCTTTTTACTAAAAATGTTATAACTATTTATAAGTTCAACGCTTTCATCAGCAGAAACATAAACAATACGATTACTTGGCCATGTACCATTAAGAACAACTTCACCAGTGCCACCTGGTGTAAGTTTAGCGGGAACAGTAACATTATATTCTTCTTCACCACTTGCAACATACTCTACATCAGTTCCATAAGAATCACTATCTGCAAAAGATAAAAAACAAACAAAAGAAATTATTAAAGAAATATTTAAAATATATATAACTTTTTTCATATTTTAACCTCATTTATTTATAGAACTATCCTGAAAAAAGAAAACAACTAAACCCTTCGGTAATAACTACATTAGGAGATAAAACCTCAAGACCATATTGTCCATAATAATGTAAAACAGCAGGTTGACTAACATAAGTAACATATGGCCAAGAATCTTCAACAACAATTAATTTTTCATGCTGATTTCCATTAATATCAATTCCAGTATTATATTCACTATTAACAAATTCTCTAAATGTCATACCGATGCGAGCTCTATAATAATTTCCATCAATTTCGAATATTACTTCATCTATAACTTCAACATTATAATTAAACTTTCCACTCCAAGTACCAAATAAAACATCATCACTCATCGGAGCTATAGTAACAGTAGCTGTATATGTACTTTCTGTCGTATCATTTCCAAGATAACTCATATCTGTTAATGTAATATCAAGTTCACGAGTGTTCAAAGGGTTAAGACTATTCTTAAGAACAACACTCTCATCAACTGTAACTTCAATAATTTCATTAGACGCCCATATACCATCTAAAGTCACCGTACCACTGACACTTTCTCCTACTTTAGGCACCAATTTTGATGGAACAGTAATGGTATAATTACTTTGATTTGCAGCAATATATTCAACTTCAGTTCCATATTCATCAGCATATGAAATAAACATTACTATACTAAGAAAATAAATAAAAGTTAAAATTAAAATTATCTTTTTCATATCAATACCTCTATTATAAATTATAACATAAAAATTAAAAAAGTTATTACTAGTGTAATAACTTTTATTCTTCTTTAGAAAGTTTCTTTAATTTATCAAGAATATTAATAGCTTCAATAGGTGTTACATACATTGGATCTATTGTTCCTAAATAATCTCTTAATTTATCTTCTTTTTCTTCTTGTGTATCAAAATTCAATTGATACTGAGTAACTTTTGGTTTACTACTCTTCTCTTTAGACTCAAATATTTCAAGAAGTTCATTTGCTCTTGAAATTACTTTATCAGGTAAATTCGCAAGTTTAGCAACATTTATACCATAACTCTTATCAACAGCACCATCCATTACTTTATGTAAAAATGTTACCTCTCCATCACTTTCACTTATAGAAACATGAACATTTTTAACATCAAATAGTGTTTCAGCCATATCAGTAAGTTCATGATAATGAGTTGAAAACAAAGTCTTACACTTAACATTTTTAGATATATATTCAATTATACTTCCAGCAAGACTCATACCATCATACGTAGAAGTACCACGTCCTAACTCATCAAATAAAATTAAACTATTTTCTGTAGCATTTCTAAGAGCATTAGCACTTTCCTTCATCTCCACCATAAAAGTACTCTCTCCACCCACTAAATCATCACTAGCACCAATTCTAGTAAATATTTTATCAAATATAGGAATATTACACTTTTTAGCAGGAACAAATGAACCAATTTGATTTAATATAGCTATAATACCAAACTCTCTCATATAAGTAGATTTACCACTCATATTAGGTCCTGTAATAATTAAAATATTAGTAAGCTTATCAAGAATAATATCATTATCAATATACTCTCCATCAATAACACTCTCAACTACTGGATGACGCCCAGAAATAATATTAACTATCCCCTCATCATTAATAGTAGGCTTAATAAAATTTTTCTCTTCTGCTATTGTTGCAAAAGATTGCATAACATCATAAAAAGCAATTTGATTTGATACTTGTTGTAATTTAGAAATATGTTTCTTTATTTCTTCTTTTATTTCGCAGAATATTTCATATTCTAAATTATTAAGTTTCTCTTCAGCATTTAAAATTAAATTTTCTTTTTCTTTTAATAAAGGAGTAATATATCTCTCACAATTAGATATAGTTTGTTTTCTATCATATTGAAATTCTTCTTTTACAAGACCAACTTGTCCTTTTGGTACCTCAATATAATATCCAAACACTTTATTATATCCAATCTTAAGTCCTTTAATACCTGTTCTTTCTTTTTCTTCAAGTTCAAAATTAGATATAAATTCTTTTCCATTATTTTTTATATTACGAAGTTCATCTACCTCACTATTAAATCCATCTTTAATTATTCCACCCTCTTTTATACTAAGTGGAACTTCTTCTTTAATAGAATTTTCCAAAAGTTCATATAAATCTTTAAAAGTTTCAAGTTCTTTTAAATTTAAACTCTTTAATATTAAATTTATATCAGGTAAAACTCTTAAACTAGTTTTAAGTTGTAATACATCACGAGCATTTAAATTAGAACAAGCAACTTTACCAGTTAATCTTTCTAAATCATATATTTCATATAATAAAGTTTTAAGTTCACTCTTAAATAAAAATTCATTAATTAATTTTTCAACTAAATTTTGACGTCTAATAATTTCATATTTATCTATAGATGGACTAATTATATAACTTTTCAAAAGTCTACTTCCCATAGCAGTCTTAGTTTTATCCATAAAACCAAGTAAACTATTAGCTCTATCTTTATTTCTCATAGTTTCAACAAGTTCTAAATTTTTAATACATTCTTTATCAAGTTCTAAAAATAAAGATGAATCAATGACTTCTAAATGTTGAATATGACTTAAATCTTGTTTTAAAGAATTAGTTAAATAATTTAAAACTAAAGATGTATTTAAAATTAATCTATCTTCTTCTACTCCATCAAATACATTATTTTTTTCATAAATAACATTATTAGAATAATAAGAAATAAATATATTATAAGTACTCTTTAATTTATGCAATAACTTTGGATTAAAGTTTTCACTAACAACTATTTCTTTAATATTTAAACTAACTATTCTACTAATTAATTTCTCTTCATCATAACTTACATAAGTAGCACAAACTTTACCACTTAATAAATCAGCATAAGAAAGAGCATAAACATATCCATAATCTGTAATACTTGCTATATAATTAAAATCCTTTTCATTTACTATTTCAGGACTCGTAATAGTACCAGCACTTACAATTTGAATAACTTCTCTTTTTACAATACCTTTTGTATTTTTAGGATCTTCCATTTGTTCACAAATAGCTACTTTATATCCTTTTTCTATTAATTTTTCAAGATATACATTTACTGCATGATGTGGAACACCACACATTGGAATTCTCTCTGGTAATCCAGCTTGTTTTCCTGTTAATGTAAGTTCTAACTCATGAGATGCAGTTATTGCATCATCAAAAAACATTTCATAGAAATCTCCAAGTCTATAAAATAAAATTATACCTTCATACTCACTCTTAGTTTTAAGGTATTCCCTCATCATAGGGCTAACATCATTAATATTAATATCTTTTCTTTCCATAACAACTATTATATACCAATAATTTTATTTTATCAAAGATATTTGACAGAAATTTAATTTATTAGTAATATATTTATACAAGGAGATTATATGAATAAAAAAGCAAGAAGTTTAATGGCTTATGCTCTTAGTATTTCGATGTTATTCAATACAGCAACTGATAATCAAAATAAAAAAATAGATCAAGCAATATTACCAGAAGATATGTATATTGAAGAACCTTTTGAAGAAAAAAGAGAAAAGGTTAAATTAAACAAAACTCAAAAAAAGAACTACACAAAATAATGTGTAGTTTTTTATTTAAATAATTCTTTACTATCAAGCATAATTGTAACAGGGCCATCATTATATATTTCAACTTTCATATCTGCACCAAATATACCTATTTCAGTATGAATCAAACTTTTTAATTTATCATTAAATTTATCGTATAAAATAGATGCATCTTTAGGATTCATTGCTTCTACAAATGAAGGACGTCTTCCCTCTTTTGCATTTGCATATAAAGTAAATTGACTAATACTAAGAATACTTCCCTTAGTATCTAAAATACTCAAATTCATTTTTCCATTTTCATCTTCAAATATTCTTAAATTTAATATTTTATTAATCATTTTATCAATAATAGTCTCATTATCACCTTCAGTAAAACCAACAAGTAAAACATATCCATAATCTATTTCACCATTAACTTTACCATCTATTGTAACTTTACTATTTTTGCTACGTTGTACTAAAACCCTCATTAAATAAATATCCTTTCAACACTCTTAACACTTTTAATTAATTTAACTTCATCTATAAAATTATTTAAAGATTCAATATTTTTAACCTTACAACTTATATCATAAAATAATTCTTTATTTCTACTAATTAAATTAATTGATTCAATAATAATATCACTCTTAGTTGCAGTAGTAATTATATTAAGAAGAATATCTCCTATATCCTCAATATAAACTTTTAATTTAGCTGTATATCTATTATCAACATTACCTTCCCACATAGCATCAATAATTCTCTCACTATTTAAATCTATGTTAGGACAATTTTTAGCATGAATTTTTACACCATATCCTTTTGTAATAAATCCTACTATATCTTCACCATAAACCGGATTACAACAAGAAGCTAAACTAGATAATATATCAGTAGATCCAGCAATAATAATTCCATCTTTTTTATTATTATTCTTTTTAATTAAAGAAGGTACTTTCTTTTTAGGTTCAATAACCTCAAGTCTATTAAGCACAGAAGATGGTAAATATTTAAGAGTAGACACACCAAAACATATATCATCTAAATTATCTGCTTTTAAAAGTTTACATGCTTTTTCAACATTTTCATTGGTAAATACTTCATTAAATTCTAAGTTATTTTTCTTACACTCACTAACAAGCATTTCTCTTCCCATAGAAATATATTTCTCACGTTCTTTTTTATAGAAAAATGCTTTTATTCTACTTTTAGCAGATTCAGTTTTAACTATCTTTAACCATCCTCTTGAAGGTGCATGACCTTTTTGAGTAATAAGTTCAACTAAATCACCATCACTAAGTGGATAATCAAGTTTAACCATTTTACCATTTACAAGAGCACCAGTAGTAGTGTTACCTACTTCACTATGAATTTTATAAGCAAAATCTATAGGAGTAGCTCCACTTGGAAGTTCAATAATATCTCCTTTTGGTGTATAAACATATATTTCACTTCTCTTAAGTTCATCTTTAATATTAGCAAAGAAATTCATATTTTTTTCCATATCATTAACTTCAACTAATACTCTAAATTGTTCTAAAATTCTATCTAAATTATTTTTAACACTTCCATCAACTTGTTCTTTATAACTCCAGTGAGATGCAACACCTTTTTCAGCTATTTCATCCATCTCATAAGTTCTAACTTGAACCTCATAAATTCTCTTATCTTCACCAAACACAGTTGTATGCAAACTTTGATATAAGTTAGGTTTAGGATTTGATATATAATCTTTAAATCTATTTGGTATTGGTGAATATCTAGATTGTACAAGACCTATAACTCTATAACAATCTTCAACACTATTAACAAGAACTCTTATACCAAGCAAATCATATATATCATCCCATTTTTTACCTTTTTTAAGTTTGTTATAAATACCACGAACAGATTTAACTCTTGATAATAATTCAAATTTAATATCATGTTCATCTAAAATAAGTGAAATTTCATATTTTGTTTTAGCAAGTGACTTTTCAAGTTCTGCTTTAGATTCATTAATTTTTTTAAGAATCTTTTTATATTGTTCAGGATCTGAATATTGTAAACACAAATCCTCCATTTCACTTTTCATCTTTTTCATACCAAGTCTATGAGCAATTGGTATATAAATATTTTGCGTTTCATCAATAATATATTTTTGATGAGCTTTATCATGAACTCTAAGGCTTCTTAAATTATGAAGTCTATCTGCAAACTTAATAAAAAGTGTAGCAGGATTTTCAGATAAACCAACTATAATTCTTCTATATTTTTCAGGATTATTTACCTTAAATGTTTGTCTTAAATTACTAATTTTACTAATAGAACTAACTATATTAGCAGAATCGCTTCCAAACATCTCTTCAATTTCATCATATGTCATATGACCAAGAGAAATCGCTTCATGTATTAAAGCACATCCAATAGTTAGCGGATCCATCTTTAAACTAGCAAGGATATAGGCTACATTTATTGGATGATAAATGTAGTCCTCTCCTGTCTCTCTTTTCATACCATCATAAACTATTTTAGCTTGTTCATAATACTTATCTATAAACTCAACATACTCTTTTTCCATATATGAATTTAACAAATCAACAAGCTCATTATAATCATAATTTTTAATAATATCACTCCTCTTAGGAATTTATACCTTTTATTTTTAATTCTTCTATTTCATCTTCATCATCATCTTCTGGTTTATTCATACTTCTTTTTTCTAAATAAATAAGTAAATTTGGACCAATTAATAATGAAGAAAAAGCACCAGCTATTAAACCTACTAAAATTGCTAAGTTAAATGTAAGAATATCATTAAGACCAACAGCAATTAATGAAATTACAGCAATTAATGTAGTAATTGTAGTATAAACATTTCTACTAATAGTTTCACTTGAAGAAATATTAGCAACACGTTTCAATTCTTCCTTAGTAAGTTTCTTTTTATTTTTAAATAACTTATTTCTTGTATCACGAATTCTATCAAATACAACAATAGTATCATTTATAGAATAACCAACTATTGTAAGAAGTGAAGCAACAATTATAAAGTCAACACTTATACCAAAAATTGCAAATATTGCAAGAATAACTAAAACATCATGACCTAACATTAATATAGCACTAAGACCATAATTAAAATTGAATCTTATAGTTACATATATAATCATAGCAATCATTGAATAAATTAATGATTTAATCGCATTTTTAGTTAAATTATTTGTAACTAAAGTACTTATTTCATTCATAGATGTTTCAATACCTAATTTACCAAGTTCATCTTTTATTTTTAATTCTTCTTGTTCATTTAATATATCATTTAAAATAATAAATCCTTCAGTTTCACTATTCATATAATAATCATAATCTCTAACATCATGTTCACTACATATTTTTTTAACCTTATTTAAATCTAGTTTTTCACTTGAACTTAAATTAATATTTGTTCCTCCAGTAAAATCAACTCCAAAATTAAATCCTTTTACAACCGCAAATAATAATCCAATTGATATTACACATACTGAAACAAGTAATGGCCACTTAGCAAATTTAACAAAATCATGTCTTTTCTTTTTCTTACATTTTCCAAATAATAAATTTTGTTTTTTATCAAATGCTTTACTCTTAACAAATAAACTTAAAACAAATCTATAGAAAATAACAGTTGCAAAAATAGTAACAAAGATTGTAATGATAAGCATAGTAGCAAAACCTCTAACACTACTTTCACCAAATATATATAATACAACAGCAGCAATAAAAGTTGTAACATTAGCATCAATTATAGCAAGTAAACTACTCTTATTGGCATTATTATAAGATTGAAGTAATTTATCGTTTTCTAATCTTTCATCATTAACTCTTTCATTAGAAATAATAATTGAATCAACTGCCATTCCAATACCAAGTACCAAAGCAGCAATTCCAGTTAAAGTTAAAACACCATCTACTCCATTAAATATTAAAAATACAAGTAATAAATACAAGAATAAAGAAATTGTTGCAACAAAACCACTTAATCTGTATTTAAAAATTAACATTAAAGCAATTAAAGCAAATGTAATAACACCTGCAAAAGCAGTTTTTTCAATAACTTCATGTCCAAATGATGGAGACACACTTCTTGGAGTTGCTTCTTCAACTAATTTAGTAGGAAGAGAACCATTATTAATATATTCGGCAAGTAACTCAGCATCTTCTTTAGTAAAGTTACCTGTAATTGTAACTGTTGAACTATTAAGTCCTTCATTGACATTAGCAGCAGATAAACATTTCATGTCACGGCAATTCTCATAACCTCTATCTTGATATTTATCTACACCCTCTTCAAAATCAAGCCAAGTAACAATAATATTATTTCCATCTCCCATGCTACTTACACTTTTAGTAACTTCATAAAATTTAGAAGTATCTTTAATATTTAATGTAACTAAATAAGTTCCAGGTAATTGAGGATTAACCTCAGCTCTAGCTCCACCCTTAGCAAGAACTTCACTAGTCATAAGTAAATTATCATTAATATCTCTAAAAGTTAATACTGCAGTAGTACTAATTCTTTCACGAGCTTCTTCTTCATTACTAACACCAGGTAATTGAACTCTAATTAAATTATCACCCTCTATAGAAATAACTGGCTCACTCACACCCAAAGTATCAATTCTATCTACAATAGCATCATAACTCTTAACAAGTGCATCTTGATCAATAACACCATCTTTTTCTAAAGGTTCAACCCTATATAAAATTTCAAAACCACCCTTTAAATCAATACCATAAGAAATGTTATTTACAATAGGTTTAATTAATAATATTCCTCCTAAAATAATTACAAATAAAATAATAATTGGCTTAAATAACTTTTTCATAAAATCCTCCTGTTAATCATTTAAAAAATCTTTAAGTTCTTCTTTAGACTCTATTTTTAATTTATTCATTTTATTTACTACATAATCTCTCAATTTATAATTATCAATATATAAAATATCCTTAATTAAATCATAAAGTTCTAAATTATTTCTTCTCGTCCATTCATTCTCAACTAAATAATTCCATATATCTTTCTCAGTAATATAATTAAACCCAAGTCTTTTTACTTCTTTTAGTTTAGAATATAATGCAGGTAATACCCTATTATATAATTCTTCTTTTGTTTTAAATACAATTGAATCGTCCATAATATCACCAATTTAATTATACAACATATCAAAAAAAAAAGAAACTTTATAGTTTCTTTTAATTACTGAAAAACTTATTAATAACTCTATCAAGTTCAGTTGTTTGAATTGGTTTAGATAAATAATCATCAAAACCTTCAGCTAAATACATTTCTTTCATACCTGCAACAGCATTTGCAGTAAGCGCAATAATTGGAGGCAATGTATAACCATCTAACTTCTTAAGTACATGTAATGTTTCAATACCATCCATTTCAGGCATCATATGATCCATAAATATTGCATCATAATGAATACCTTCTTTAATTTTATAAACACAATCTTTACCAGCTGTAACACTTTCAACATTGAATTTATATTTTTCAAGAACTCTCTTAGCAACTTTAATATTAAGTAAGTTATCATCAACTATTAATACAGTAAATTTAGAACAATCAATCTTCTCTTCAGTCGCTCCTTCAGGTTTTGCTTTTTGTTGTAATGTACTTCCTACAGGAGTAGCATCAACAACCTTTTGAGGAATTTCTAAATAAAATGTTGTTCCAACTCTATATTTACTCTCAAACCAAATCTTACCACCTAAAGTATCAACATGCTCCTTAGTAATAGCAAGACCATAACCACTACCATCAAGTTCACTATTAACTGCATTATCAAGTTTAGCTCCCTTAACAAATAACTTTTCTTGATCCTCAGGTTTAATACCTGTACCAGTATCACTTATCTTAAATAATAATTTTTCATAGTCACCAGCTTTAGTACTAGATAAAGTAAAAGTAATTCTACCTACATCAGTAAACTTAGCTGAGTTAGCCATAATATTAACAAGTGCTTGATAAATTTTTGAATAATCACCATTTAAAACAGATGAAATATTTTGATCAACATTTATCATTAATTTAACTTGTTTAGCACCAATTTTACTCTTAGTAATATTAACTACATCAGTAAGCAAATCAACTACTTTATACTCTTTTTCCATTAAAACAGCTTTACCAGTTTCAATTTTAGAAATATCAAGAATATTATTAACTATATCAAGTAAACTATTTCCAGAAGAAACAATTTGACTTATATCTTCTTTAAATAACTTCTCATCATAAACAGGCATATTTATTAATTCATCACATAAACTTGAAATCAAATTCATAGGAGATTTAATCTCATAAGTCATATTAGATAAGAAATCTGTCTTAGTTTGATTAGATTTTTCAATATCATCCTTAGCATCATTAATCTCTTCTAAAACCAAAATATCAGGGTTTTCAATAGTTAAATATATAAAATATAAAGATAAAGCGTATAACCAAGGAAGAAGAGATACTCTATTAAAGAAAAATTGAACAACTCCAAATCCTAAATATAAACCAAATACAGCAATAAATGAATATTTTTCATAA
This sequence comes from Bacilli bacterium, assembly GCA_045638445.1. Taxonomy (GTDB): domain Bacteria; phylum Bacillota_I; class Bacilli_A; order RF39; family UBA660; genus CAG-1000. Next base: position 15,403 of record JAZUBJ010000008.1, read on the forward strand.
AAATTTAATTGTTTCCAATTTTTTATATAATGTACCAATATCAAACTACAATATATAACTACAGATAAAACAAAAAATATTTTACTTGAACCATGAAAGAAATCAAGTGAATCAAATACCATTCCGTCATGTGGTACACATAAATATCCAACAACAAATATAATATTTATAACAACTACTGCTATATTTATTTTAGAATCTTTAAACATTTCTTTTAGATTAGCATATTTCTTTTTCTTAGCAACATTATAACAATAAAAATATATAAATAATAAAATATAGAAATGACATATAAAATATAATTTATATAAAACATAAGCAAGTATTTTATTATAAAAATATCTCAAACAATAAACATAAGCTAATTCAAGAAAACAAATTAATAATGCTATACTAAGTAAAATTTTAAATGAAGAACTTCTAGCATTTTTAAATGTTTGTTTCTTGATATACATAACTTGTAAGAGAGTTAATAACAATGCTGAAAACAATGTAAGTATAGATTCAAATATCATTATATCACTCCCTTCCTAATTTTCTTTCCCAAAAATATTATTTATTATTTTACTTAAACTCTTAAAATTAATTGGTTTTTTAAGATAATCAGTAAATCCTTTTTTAATAAAATCATCACGAATACCTTCAAACGAATTTGCAGTAAGCGCAACAATTGGCGGCATTTTTTTACCAGTAGAAACTAATGCTTTTACAGTATCTACCCCATCCATTTCAGGCATCATATGATCTATAAAAATAATATCATAATCATTCATTTTAACTAAATCAACACATTCTTTTCCACTCTTAGCAGTAGTAACTGAAAAATTATATTGTAATAAATATCTTGAAGCAAGTTTTAAATTAATATCACTATCATCAACAACAAGAGCTTTAAGTCCTGCGCAGTTCTTAATATCTCTACTACTTGAAACAGCTCCGTCTCTACTTTCAAATATATTACCGATTTTTTCAGCATCAACTATTTTTTGTTTAATTTTAACATGGTACTTAGTACCTTCACCTTTTCTATTTATAAACTCAATAGTACCACCAAGCATTTCAATTAATTGTTTAGCTATGATAATACCAAGTTTAATAGTATCTACATTATTTTGAGAAGCATTCTCAATATTTACAAAATCTTCAAAACCTCTATTAAATATTTCATTAGTCATCGCATGACCAGTATTTGAAATTAATAATGAAAGTTCATATTCACTATTTCCAAGTTCTTTACCATCTATAGTAAGTTTAACTTCTCCATAATTTGTATATTCAATAGCATTTAATAAAATATAAGAAGTAATTTTAAATATTTTAAATGCATCACCATGATATTCTCTTGGAATATCATTATTAATATCAATAGTAAATCTTAATTCTTCTTTAGTAATCTTAGAAGGAATTAAACTATTTAATTCAAATATTAGATTTTCAAGTAAGTAATCTGATTCATTTAGAGTTACTTCCCCTGCTTCTAATTTAGAAATATCTAAAATATTATCAATTAAGTCATTTAAAGTCGAAGCAGCATCACTAATATTTTTAATATCACGTCTTGCAACTTCTTCAGTCAAATTAACATCAGATAAAAGTGATTGACCAAAACCTAATATAGTATTCATTGGAGTTCTAATTTCATGTGACATATTAATTAAAAACTCAGTTTTAGCTTTATTCGCAATAACAGCTTCTTCTCTAGATTTATTAAATTCATCTATCAACTTATTATCTTGACTTTCCATAGTTAAATATAAAATCATAATAACTAATGTATAAAATGCAACTTTATCACACAATTGTATATTAAACGAAATACGTAAAACTTGTACTAAAATAAATAAAATAAACATAATAACAAGAGGAGTCATATAAACATTTTTAAACTTATTTTTATATATTTCTACAATAGCAAGAGAGAACATCAAACCAACAATAGTAGAAATAGTTAAAATGAATGAAAGTCTTCCAGTTATTAAATAAGGTTGTCCAGCAAAACCATTACTATATTCAACAGGAGTTAAAAATACTAAAGCAGTAAGTCCACCTAACATTAAAAGAATAAAAATAATAGTAACAATATTTAATTTAAACTTTTTCCCTTCGTTATAAGCAATATTAGAAAATAAATATAAAGT
>JAZUBJ010000009.1:0-9609 GCA_045638445.1 Bacilli bacterium
TAATATTATTTTAGATATAACAGAATTACTAGAATACAACTATGACGGAAATATAACCATTTCAAAAGATAAATTAAATTTATATGAAAAAATAATGAATATAGATTATTTATCAAAAGAAGAAAAAATAGAATTACACGAAGCATTAAAGAAATATAATATAAAAGAAATGTTCTATGATGACATGAGATATGCAAGAGATATGGTTTCAGAATCAATAAAAGAGTATTCATTAACAAAAGAAGCACTAGAAGAATTCAAAGATGTAAAACTATCTAAGGAGTATGGAGTAGATGTTTATAATATGGATGGTAAACCATTCTTTGCTCTTGTAAAAACAGGAAGAAAAATTACAAATAAATATCCAGTAGGACACTCGTTTTCACTCGTAGGAACCAATGCAATGGCAGTATTCGGAAATAAATCTTATGGAGAAACATATGTATATGATTCTAAGGACTTAACAAAGGAACAAATAGTACATGTATTCCCATATGACTCATACACAAGGTATAAACCATTTGAAGAAATAGAAGAAGCAAGCATGAGAGTAAATGTACTAATGACACCACAAAAACTAACAACACACTCATCGTCATACAATGAACTACTTGTTTTAGAAAGAGGAAATGATGAAACATATATGGATGAATATATACCAAGACTAAAACAAATAGCACTTTATTGTATAGATGAAATAACTGAAAATGATATACAAATTGCAAAACAAAATAACGTTGGAATAGTTTTAATAGACTCATCAAAATATCAAGAATATTTATCAAATAAAAGAACAATAAATAACTACGAAGAAAATAAATATAATTATTTTAATGGAACATATGAAGAAGAATATTATGAAGAAAGAAGAAGATAAAATGGATAATATAAAATTAAATAAAAGAAGAATAAGACAAGCAATATTATTAACACTTTTAGCACTTACAGTATCTTTGTAATTGAAAAATACAAAATATTGTGTTAACATAATCGAGCTTAGGGGGAATATATGAAATATAAATTATTTGATAATGAAGGGAAAATTGAATTAACAGAAATATCTACAACACTAAGAATACCATCTTTTTTTGGAGAAAAAGTAGAACCAAAGACAATAGATGAACCAGTTGTAAAAACAAGAGTATTCACAGACGGAGTCATTGTAAAAGAAGAAAAACCAGAAACTGAAGAAATAAAAGAATACTTTATAAATGGAAAAAAATATACACATAAAGTAGATAAAAAAACAACAAAGACAATTTATTTAAAAGACTATACTTATGCAATAGTTTATACAACAGCAAGAGAATATATGACAGTTGGAAACATACATGGGAACTTCTTTGTTACAAAAGACGTGGAAATTTATTTAAAAAATAGAAAAGATATTTCAGCATTAAGAAAAGCAAGAAAAGCAATGAGAAAAATTGAAGAAGGAAACAATTCAGTAAATTATAATAGTCTTTTCTCAATGATGTTAACATCAAATCAAAATAAAAGAAATATGGAATTTGAACAAATAAAAGATAATGTTTATACACTAAAGAAATAGGAAACTATTTCTTTTTTTATTATTGGAAATATGGTATTATTAATATAATAGGGAAGTGAATGATAATGAGAAGTAAAAATAAATTAACCATTATAATAATATGTATTTTATTAATAACTATAATTTCATTCATAACTCAAATAACTTTTGCAGACTCTCAATTATCAATAGTAGATATAGATTATTCAGCGTATGACAAATGGCATACTTCAATACTATATTCTGATAACAGACTTTTAATATGGAATGAAGATGGTGAAGAAGAAGTTATACCAAATGTTAAAAAAAGAATTCACACAGTAAATTATGATTTTAAACCAGACTATTTAACTACAAATAACGAACTATTTTATGATGCAAACTCGGCATCAGGAAATATGAAAAAAATAAATAACGTAGTAGATTTCAGAACACATGATAATTATAATAAATTAACAGTATACAAGGATACAAATAATTCACTACATTACTTAGAATATCCATCATATGGTGAACAAGAAATAGATTTAGATGAATTAGAAATATATAATTTCAAAGATTTATTAAACCTATACAATATTTCACATAGTATAACAGATTATGAAGAAAATAATAATCAAGTAACACTATACGTAGTATTTAATAGTACATGTGGTGTTTGTAAAGCATTTATTCAATATTTAAGTGAACTTGATTCAGAAGTATATAATAAATTTAAAATAGTAGGATTTGAAATAAATGATTACTATAATAACGATGTTTTTTTTAAAATGTATGAATTATATGGTATTTCAGTAGGGGCAACTCCCACAACAATAATAGGAGATACTGTATATGAAGGTTACTCAGAGTTAAAAATACAAGAAATGATAAAAAAAATAAATACAATGTATGAAGAACCTGTAGAAACAAGAGAAGACTTTATAAAAGAATGTAATTCGTCATTAATAGTAGAACCAGTAAAATTGTCAGATAACGTTAATCAATTTGAAATATATGGTAGTACTGCAAATACATATCTAATTTATACAACTAATGATAAAAGAGCATATATATATGGAGATAATCCATTTGGAAATGAAATAAATGCAGGTGAAGAATTTACTTCACCATATTTACTAATAGAAAATGTAAGAGATATAGGAGAAAAATATTTATTAACTGAAGATAATAATCTTTATATTATTGATTTATCAGGTAGTAAACAATTTGTACCATTATCAACTAATGTAAAAAGTATTGAAAATGTAGAAGTAGCAGATCGAAGTGTTGTTTTTTATGCTAAAACAACAAGTGATACTAATAAATATATTTATGCAGATATGCGTGGTGATATATATGAGTCATACTATGGACCAACAATAACAAGTATAAAATATTATAGATATCCATATGAAGATACGAAATACTTACTTTCAGATGAAGGTAAATTATATACAGAAAACACAAGTGAACAAAAATCACTTACAGAAATTAAAACAAATGTAAAAGAAATTTCTAAGCTTAGTGACTCATATGATAGAGGGTTATATTATTTAACCAAATCAGGAGAACTATATTACACATGTTATGACAGTTATGGATGCTCAGGAGATGATTTTTTATATAATTTAATTGATATTTATGATTTTGAACCGTCAAAACATTATTTAGTTCTAACAGGTGTTGAAACAATAAAGTATTTAGATAAAAACTTTATATTAATGACTGACGGAAGTGTATATCGAATTGGTAGAAACTATAGTAATGAATTTAAAGGCGATTATGACGAAAATTATTCGTACTTACCCGTACAAATTGATGAATTAATTAATAATGGAAAAGAAATAACAGCTAATGACATAATAATGAGAATTGAGCAAACTGAAGTTGTTGAAGATGAAATAATTATTTATAAATCAAAATCACTACCAGTAAATTCAAATGATAAAATATTAACAATTATAGATGATACAAACATAGTAACAAAAGAAGGTAATAAATTAAAAGCAATAAACGTAGGTGAAACACAAATATGCGCACAAATCGAAAATAATCAAGAATTATCGCTTTGTGAAAATGTAAAAGTTTATCCAAAAATAACATCTATATCAATAGATAAAGAAAATGTAACTTTTAATAAAGAAGAATATGTAATACTAAATATAGAATACACTCCAGAAAATACATTAGCATCATCATTAAATCTAGAATATAAAGTCAATGGTGAATATACAACAAATGAATTAGAACTAGCATTTAACTATATATATGATGAAAATGGTGAAAGAAGAGAATTAAAACCAACCGAAATTGCAGTTGCAGGATATGAAGGAGGAACATACGAACTTGAACTTCACCAAGTTGGATGTGACCTTGAAAGTTGTTATGATACAGTAACAATAAATATAGAAGAATATGTAAGTAGAATCTATATAGATATAGATAAAGAATATTATGATGGAATAAATAATGCTTATATGTTTATAAATGAAAAAGAAACATTACAAGTAAATCATGAAATTTATAATGAAACAGCAACAAATAAAAAAATAATTTATGAAAGTTCAAATACATCAGTAGCAACAATTAGCGAGAGTGGATTAATAACAGCCCATGAATCAGGAACAGCAATAATAACTCTAACATCAGAAGACAGAAGAGCAAAGGCCTCATTTATATTAACCGTATACGATTACTCAAAAGTTGGGGCAATGAAGGGTGATGTTAATAAAGACGGAGAAGTTAATATACTAGATGTAATAAAATTAAGAAAATACTTAGCAGGTCTTGAAGACTTAGAAAGTTAAGCAGGGTGATAAAATGAAAGGAAATAAAAAACTAGATTTAATTCTATTGGTATTATGTATAAGCATTTTACCAACAATTGCACTTGTAACACTAGCTAGTTCAGAATTATCAATAGAAGATATAAGTTTTTCAGGATATGGCTCTGCAATAAAATATTCAGATGACAGATTACTTTACTGGTCAAAAAATCAAGATACTGTTTACGAAGATGTAAAAAAATACTATATATCATATGATGACGCATATGACCCATATATATTAAAAAATAATGGTACTTTTACATATACAGATGTAGAAGGAACAAAAACAAAAAATAATATAAAAGACTTTTATGCTCTATTTGGAGATGAAGCACAACTAACAATGTATATTGATCAAAATAATACATTGCATTTTGATACAGCGTACGAAGAATTTACATTACCAGAAAGTATGACAAATGTAACAAAAGTACACTACGATGAAATTAATATGACTTTTGGAATCCTTTCAAATGGAAACTTGTATATCTTGCTATTAAATTTACAAGGTGGACTTGATAACATAATAACAACTGAAGATTTATATGCACATGAACCAGTTAAAGTTGCAGAAAATGTAAAAGACATGGGTTCTTTCTATTATTTAACAAACGATAATAAAATGTACTTATATGGAAATTTACTATTAGAAGATATAAAATCAGTAAAAGAACTTGATGCTAGTAACTATATCTCAAGCGTATATGAAATAACAACTTTATCAAATGAAAGAAAAATAATCTATACATATATAGAAGAGATTGAAACATCACAAACTGAAACACTAAGACCATTTAAACAAATAATAAATATAAGCGAGCCAATAAAAAAAGTAATTAACTATGATAGTGTAGTATATTTATTAACAGAATCAAATGATTTATATGAATATGATAGTTATTATTATGCAGAAGATAGTGAATTAAGAAAAGTAAAAGAAAATGTAAAAGATATAGCAATACTTGAATCTAATTCGTATTATGGAGATTTATTTTTATATCAATCAACAAATGACGATTTGTATGCATCATGTATGGATGGAAGTTGTGATACAAAATATTTTAGTGCATTATTTAATAGTTATTATTTAGAGCAAAATAAAGAATACAAATTACTATCAAATGTTCAATCTATAGAATATATTGAAGATAGATTCATACTAATGAAAGACAAAAGCGTATATAGATTTGGTGAAAATAAATATAATGAATATAGAAGTCCATTAGTAGCTGCAAGCAACTCAGTTGTACAAATAGATGAACTAATCAATAATGGAAATATTTTCAAAGTAAATCAAGTACAATTTAAAACTGAAGATAAAATGACAATCGGGGATGAATTAGATTTAAAATCAATAGTTATTCCTGAAAATGCTGGTAATAGAGCAGTAGAATATACTATAGAAAATGAATCAATATTTGAGTATGATGATGAAAATGAAATATATTATGGAAAGACAGAGGGAGTTACTAATGTCTGTGCCGTATCAAAAGATAATAGCGCCATAAAAGATTGTTTAGATATAACCATAACTCCAACATTAACGGGTGTAGAAATAGAACAGGGAGATTCAATAGAAGTAGATGTATATGAAGATTTCAAGATTAGTTTAAGAGGTACTCCATTAAATAGCTCTTCACCTATATATATTAGTTATGATGAAGATTCAAATTTTAATTATTCTGATGAATATTATGATACTGAAAAAGCAGAATATATATCTGCAAAAGGAAATGAAGTATATCTTTATGCTTATTCAACAGGAACATATGAATTAACATTCTTTGATTCTATAAGCGGATATAGCGATACAATAACAGTAAATGTTACAAAAAAAGTATCAAAATTAAACCCTATAGTAGAAGGCGATTATGATAATATCAATAATGCATTTATGTATTTAAATTTTTCAAACCAAATGCAATTACATTATGATTATTATCCATACACAGCAACAAATCCAGGAGTTACATGGACAAGCTCAGATCCATCGGTAGCCACAATAGATGAGTTTGGTAAAGTAACGGCTTATAAATCAGGTAGAACAAAAATAACAATGACAGCAATTGATAGCGGAAAAGCAAAACGAACATTTAATTTAATTGTATATGATGTTTATGGAAATGCAGCAATGCCAGGTGATGTAAATGAAGATAATTCAGTTGATATTTTAGACGTAATAAAATTAAGAAAATACTTAGCAGGATTGGAGGATGAACTATAATGAATAGATTAAAGAAATATGCATTAATAATATTAACGTTCTTTATGTTTGCATTAAATATAAGTGCAGCAGATATTTCAACATCTATTGCAGGTCCAGATAATATAAATGCAGGCCAAACATTCTCACTAACAATAAAAGCAACAGGAAGTAATGTTTGGGGAATGACAATGGGTCTTGATTATGATTTAAATAAACTAGAACTAGTCAAAAATGAAGCAAAAAGTGGATTTACAGCAACAGTAGGAAAAAATATTGTTCTTGATTCAACATCCGGACACAGCGGATCATTTGAGATAATTGTTTTGACATTTAAAGCAAAAAGTAGTTTCTCACCAGGACAATCAACAACAGTATCACTAACAAACGTAAAAGGTTCATCAGATGCTGCAGTAATGAGTGGAACAGGTAGTTCAAAAACAATAAAAGTAAATGTTCCAAAATCAGCTAATAATAATTTAGCAAGTTTAAGTGTTGATGGCTCAGTAATAAATGACTTTAGACCAGCAACAACAACTTATGATATAGGAACAGTCTCAAATGATAAATCATCAATAAATATTACTGCGGTTGCTGACGACACAAAAGCTACAATAACTGGAACAGGAACAAAAACACTAAAATATGGTTCAAATACATTTAAAATAGTTGTAAAAGCAGAAAATGGTTCAACAAAAACTTATCAAATAAAGGTAAACAGAACTGATCCAAGAAGCAAAGATAATACACTTTCATCATTATCAATAAGTCCTCTTACAATATCTTTTAATAAAAATACAATGTCTTATACAGTAATCGCAGAACATAATGTTAAAAGTATAAATATCCAAGCAACACCAACTGATTCAAAAGCAACTGTATCAGGAACAGGAACAAAAACATTAAAAGACTATGTAAATACATTTAAAGTGGTTGTAAAAGCAGAAAATGAAACAACAAAAACATACACAATAACAGTAAATAGAAAAGATAGTGAAGGTGTACTAGGAAATGTATCAAAAGATAATACATTAAAATCATTATCAATCGAAGGACAAACAATTAAATTTGATAAAAATACTTTAGAATATAATATTGAAGTTGATAGTCAAGTAACAAGTTTAAACATAAAAGCAGTAGCAAATCATGCTAAAGCACAAGTTAAAATAGAAAATAATGAAAAACTTGTTATGGGAAATAACACAATTAATATTAATGTTACAGCAGAAAGCGGAGCAAAGAAAACATATAAAATAAATGTATTAAGAAAAAATAATATTCCAACAACAACAATTCCAAAACTTAATGAAACTATTGATAAAATAGAAAATGATAAGTTAATTGTTGAAATAAAAGATGAAAATAATATTTTAACACAAGAAAATATGTCCAAAATTAAATCATCTAAAAAAGATGTAAGTATTAATAAATACAATGAAGACAATAAAATATTATATAGCTTTGAAGTAAGTGGAGAAAATTTAGAAACTGTAAGTGAACTAAATACTGGAATAAGATTTTACTCAGTAAAAGAAGATAAAATTAATCAATTAACAAACTATTCAGAAGCAATATTCATGGATTTTGATAGTAACGATAATTTCTCTAATGGTGTAAAAATCAAAGTATATGTTGGTGATAAATATAAAGATAATCAACTTGTAAATGTTTATCAATATAATGAAGTTACAAATAAAATGGATGAAATAGAAACAGAAGTACAAGTAAGCAATGGTTTTGCAGAAATAACTGTGAAAAATCCAAAAGATACAATTATTACAAGAGCAAAATTAGCATCTTCTGTAGCTGGTGCAGTAACACTTCCAAAAGATGATAAAACATTTAAAATAGTAGCGATTGTTGAAGGTGTAGCTATAATAGGACTTTTAGCATTAACGTTCTTAAAACCAAAAAAACAACCAAATTTTGAAAACGAGTTTAATGCTGCACACATGCACCAACCGGCAGTTCAGATGCAAACGCAACAACCTGTAAGTAATGTAAATGTACAACAACCGGTGAATCATGTAACACCAACATTTATAACACCATTGCCACCAGAACAAGTCGAAGTTAAAGCTCCTGTGAAACAAGAAATTGACATTGATGTGCCAGAAGTAGAGGGTTCTATATCAAATACATATGAAGAACAACTAAAAGCACAACAAGCTTCACTTAATTCAATGGGACTAACAAATAATAATCAATAAAAGAATAAGTTATCTTATTCTTTTTTTGTATACTTAACTTAAATTAATACAATAAAATAGTCTAACATGATATAATCAATAAACGAGGCAAGTATGAAAAAAATAGATAATATTGTTATAAATAAACTTGGTTATTCTAATCTATACATCATAAGAGGAGAGAATGCAGACGTGTTAATTGATACAGGTTTTATTTGTATGCAAAAAAAACTAAAAAAATGGTTAGATAACTATAACATTAAATTAATAATATTAACTCACTCACATATAGACCACACATGGAATGCTTCATATTTACAAAAACTTTATAACTGCGAAATCGCAATGAGTGGAAAAGATCCAATCAATAATAAGAAAATGAAATCATATGCAAGCAAAAAAAATCATATTTTATGGACAAAATTAATGAATTATGGAATGAAAAAAATAAAAGTAAAAAAATTTAGAGTAGACAAATATTTAAAAAATGGAGATGTTATTAACAAATATGGTTTAGACTTAGAAATAATTTCATTACCAGGACACACAAAAGGTTCAATTGGAATTAAATATAAAGAATATTTATTTTGTGGAGACGCACTTGTTAACAGAAAAATAAATAAAGTAGAAATTGCATACCAAAACCAAAATAATAATTTATCTACATCAACAGCAACAAAAATACTATCATTAAATCCTAAAATAATATTCCCAGGACACGATCATTATATAAGAAATAAAAAAATGAAAAAATCGTTTAACAGAATATAATAATATTTTATAATATTAATAGGAGGTACATATGAATTTTAATGAACTTATAAACCTTATTTTAAATACAAATAATGACAAAGAAAAATACATAGAAGAAATAAA
>JAZUBJ010000010.1:0-2388 GCA_045638445.1 Bacilli bacterium
AGTGAATATGTTGATTTTATTAAAGAAAATTTACCTAATTGTAAAATAATAGAAAGTAAATCTTTTTTACAAAATGGGTATGAGTTAAACTTACTTCCTAAAATAAATATTTATGACGAGAATATGAATGTTGTTAAATTACCTGATAGTACTTCAATAATTGTAATTGAAAAAGAATAAAAGATTAGAACGTTTCTTCTAATCTTTTTGTTTTTGGATATAAAAAATAAAATATAACTAATAATATAAATATTATGTTATAATAAATATGTCAGGAGAATGATTTTATGGAAAGTAAAAAAAATGTAACTTTAAATGGAGAAAATTGGATTATTGATTTAGAAACTGCGTCTGTATATAGAAATGTTGACTTAATAGTAGGAAGTGATGATTATTTACCTATGTCTGGTAAAATTGGTAATTTCCCTTTATATAAATTTAGAGATGACTTTTATTTTGAAATAAATGATATTTATTATAAATATTCTAGTGGTGAAGTTATAGAAATTACAAAAAATGATTTTGATGAAATTAGAGAATACAGATTTATTAATAAAAATGACCCTGCTACTTTTCAAAATGTATCAAGTTATATGATTGCTATTATAATTGATGAGATTATGATGAGTAAATATAATATTAGAGTATCATTTCCAATAGAACCCTCACATTTTTTAACTAGATTTTCTAAAAAGTTTACTCCTGAAATTAATGTGCAATTTAATTTACTTGTAAAAGAAGTTACTATGGAATTACCTACCTATATTAAAAGAAAATCCATGAAGCAAAGTGTAAAAGAGATTTATAAAAGAAAATACTTAGAAAACAAAAGTTTTTTTGAAAGTTTAATTGATAATATTTATTCAAATGATATACTTACTTTTGATTTTGTTCGTAAATATATTTTGCGTAATCGTGGTTTAGTTCAAAATCAATATCCTGATTTAGCAAGAAATGATTCATTTTATTATGATCATTATGTTATGCGTAATAAACCAAATAATAGTAATTTAAGTTACGCTGATCAGAATGGAAGAAAAATATAATTTTTTTATTTGAGATTAGTTAAAAAAACTAATCTTTTTGTTTTTTTTCTTTATTTTCTTTCAATTTCTTTTAAAAAATATGATTTTAGGTATTTATTTTTTATATTTTTTATGCTATACTTAATGAGTAAATCGAAATTTGCTCTGATAGCTCAGCTGGTAGAGCAACCGACTCTTAATCGGTGGGTCTAGGGTTCGAATCCCTATCGGAGCACCATTTATGTATTTGAATCTCAGTAAGATTTTACTGAGATTTTTTTTGCTTTTGTTACTTGTTTTTTTCTTGTGTTTTTTGTATTATAAATAAAAACTAATTACTTTGAGGTGTATATGAAGATATTTATTTTTGAAGGAAAAGAATATAATTTAATAAAAAATATTATTTTTAATAATAAAGAATATTTGTATTATGTAAGTCATAATGATTATAAAACATATATAATATGTGAATATAAGAATGATAAAATTGTTGTTGTTGACGATAAAAAATTACTAGGTAAATTAGTGTTTGAATTATATAAAACAAATAATTATAAGGAGTGAATATGAGGGTAGTTGGTACTTTATTTATTGAAAATGAGAAATTACTACTTAATTTATCTCGTAAAAGAAGTATTTATCAACTTGTCGCTGGTAAAATTGAAAATGGTGAAACTCCTATTGAAGCGATGATTAGAGAAGCTCATGAAGAATTGGGTGATAAAGCTATAATTGATGAAGCTGCGTTTGAACAAATACTTGAATTTGATGAAATAGCTTCTAGTGATAATATTACTCCTATTCATTATTATTTATTTAAATATAATGGATTAATAGAAGGGGAAATAACTACATCTGATGAGATTACTAGTTATTTATGGTATGATACATCAATTAATGATATTATGCTTTCTAACACTTTAAATCATGTTGTTATACCATATTGTAAAGAAAAGAAATTAATTAGATAAAAACTACTTTTAAAGTAGTATTTTTTTTGTTATAATATAAGACAATTTTTGGGGGTGTAAAATGAAAATAGCGTCTATTCAATTAGATCATTTAATTACTTTTTGTAAAATATTTAATAATTTTGATTCTATGTGCAAAGATGTTCTTGATTTATTTGATTATTATGATGATGAAATGGCTTTTTATTTAGAAAGAGTTGCATGTGGTACTTCTGATGATTTTCATGCAAAACTTTTTTATAATAAATATAAAGATACTCTAGATTTTATTCATAAAGAATGTGGTATAGCTGATTTTTTTCTTGGTATTTATGATTGTTTTGGTTATTTTAATGATAATTTTAGATTATTTTATCATTATATAAGACATAATAAAGAAAACTTAAATGATA
>JAZUBJ010000011.1:0-8533 GCA_045638445.1 Bacilli bacterium
AAAATACATATTGAATATTATAATAAACACAGAGATGAAATATTTTCTAATTTAGAATCAATAAATAAATATTATTCGAATGAAGAATCAATTAAATACTTTGATGATAAAGATTTTGAATATATAAAACAAAATAGAAATTTGTATCTTAATATAATGTTTAACGAAAAGAATGTTAATATTTTAAATAAATTAAGAGAGTATGATATAACATAAAAAGTTACTAAATAAGATATAATATAAAAATCAGGAATTAAGTTCCTGATTTTTTTAAAGAAAACTAACAATGTGTTTGCATTTTTCAGCATAAAAAAACTAGTCATAAGACTAGTTAATTTACTTTATGGAGCAGGTGATGGGAATCGAACCCACGTTAGCAGCTTGGAAGGCTGAAGTTCTACCATTAAACTACACCTGCATCGGTAAAAATCATTTTACTAGAAAAAAAACTATTTGTCAACAATAACTTCAGCCTTTTTTCTAAAAATCTTTAAAATAACTAACATTTGTAGTATAATTAACATATAATAGAGAAGTTTAATATAAAATAAAAGGTAAATAATAATAGTATAAAATATAAATATTGTAAATATTGAATAAAATATTGTATAATATTTAAACCAAGGAGAGGTGTTTTTTTAAATGGCTAGAAAAAAGTACAGACAAGATAATGTAATATTATTTGTATTAATTGGTATATTACTAGTATGTTTTATAGCAATTTGTATATTATTCTATAAATATTTTTATGCCGGAACTAGTGAAACAAAATATGGTGATAGACTAGAGGGTATAGATAAATATGTATTAAATGATAATTTAACTGACGAAATTAAAAAGATTTATGCTGAAGATAAAACTGTTGGTGAAATCGAAGTTAACGTAAAAGGAAAAGTAATATATATAAATATGAATTTTGTTGAATCAGTGAAAGTAGAAACAGCAGAAAGTTCAGCATTAAAAGCATTAGAAAAAATTGGAGAAGAAAATCTTAAATTTTACGAAGTACAATTTATATTAACATGTAAAGATAATGAAAACTTCCCAGTATTCGGATCTAAAAATGCAAATAGTTTGAAAGTAGTATGGTGAAATAAATGAAACGAAAAAATAAAAAGACCGTAATTATAGTATTTTGTATCGTCGTAGCATTAGTATTAGGATTCTTCGGTACATTATATTATATAACAAGTACAATAAATAATTATTCATATGAAGAAAAAGATTGGATTAATGCTAATACCGATAAAAGTATCGATATATATGTAGAACCAAATCTTCCAGTGTTTACATCAAATGGAAAAGGCGTGTATTATGATTACCTATCAGCATTAAAAGCAGATACAGGATTAAATTTAAATATTATTACAACTGATACAGCAGATGTAAAACTTATAAATAAAAATACAACCGATTCACAAGACATAGTATTCTTTATAGACCACTATATTGTAGTTGGAGAAGAAAGTACAGTTGATAAATTAGAAGATTTAGAAAATAAAAAGATTGGTATAATAAGTACTGATAAAGAAAATGTTGAATACTATTTAACTAATCATCCTGAAATAGAAATAGTTGAACATGATGATATTACAGCATTAGATACAGCATATGAAAATAAATTAGTTGATTACATTGTATTACCTATGTACAAATACTTAGATGTAATTGTTAAAAGTGAATATGATATCATATTCCACTTAGACGGATTATATTCATATTATTGTTTAGAAAATAAAACTAATAATAAAGAATTAAAAAGTATAATGAGTAAATTCTTCAACAAATGGGAAAAAGAATCTATTAGAAAAACAAATGATTACTTTTTAGATATTTATTATGATAATAAAGAATATACAGAAATCGAAAAAGATTCAATCACTAACGAAGATTTAATCGTAGGATACATAGATAATTTACCATTCGAAGGAATGATAAGCAATGATTTTACTGGTCTAACAAGTACATATTTAGATAAATTTGCATCAATGACAGGTGTTACATACAAATATGTAGAATATAAAGACACAAAAGAATTAACAAAAGCATTAGATGAAAATAAAGTAGATTTATCATTAAACTATTATGCATTAAATAATGCAAATTATGATAATAGTAGAACACTTGGTAATACAGAATATGTAGTACTAGCTCATGTTAACAATAAAATTGTAGTTAACTCATTATATAGTTTAAAAAATATAAATGTAGACATGATTACAAACATGAATTTAAAATATAACATGGCAAGTAAAAATCTATTTGAAATAAATGATTTTGCAAATGTTAATAGTATGTTAAAAAATATTAATGAAGATTCTATAATTATCGTAGAAAAAGAAGTATATGATTATTATAAAGACTCATCATTAAAAGAATATAGTATTAGATATATAGATGATGTTAAATTAAATAACTCATTCTTATTAAAGAAAGATAATGAAGCATTCAATAATGTATTTGATTTTTATCTAAGTACATTAAGTACTGGAGAAGTAAAACATGAAAGTGTTAATAGAGTAATTGAAACATTAAAGAGTAATAAAATAATAAGTTTCATAATGTCAAATATAGTATATATTGTTTTAATAATATTAGTAATAATATTTTTAGCATATGGACTTACTAAAAAAGTAATGCATGACAAAAAAGTAAAAAAAGAAGATAGACTTTATTACTTTGATGCAATGACAAATTTAAAAAATAGAAATTATTTAAATGATAATATTGATTTCTGGACATCGACAAAAGTATATCCACAAGCAATAATTGTAATTGATATTAATAGATTAAAAACATTAAATGATAAATCCGGTCATGAAGCAGGAGATAATCAAATTAAAGCAGTAGCAAGTGTTCTTATAAAAACACAAAGAGATAATTCTGAAATCATGAGAACAGACGGAGATGAATTCTTAATCTATTTAGTAGGATATGATGAAAAGAAAATCGGAACATATATCCATAAATTAAATCGTGAATTAGTAAGTGCATTACCAAATAAAGATTATGGTGTATCTATTGGATATTCAATGATTTTAAATGAACAAACAACAATAGATGATGCAATTAATGATTCATTAAATATGATTAACAAAACAAAGGGAAAGTAGAATGAAATTAATTAAGGAACTAAAGGAAATTATAATGAGAAAAGAACTTAAGATATTGCCAGGAAATCTAGCATATTCTTTCTTCTTGTCTCTAATTCCAATAGTTTCCTTAATTTTTTATTTTACAACAACATTAAATTTACCAAATGATATAATTCAAAACTTTCTTGTAGAAACATTTCCAAAGGGAGTAGTTGAATTAATTCAACCAGTATTAAGTACACAAATGACACTTGATACATTTATTCCATTATGCTTAAGTATTGTTGTTGCAACAAACGGATGTAGTGCAATAATAATAACAAGCAATACAATTTATAAATGTCCAAATTCATCATATATAAAAAGAATGATTAAATCATTATTAATAGTAATGATTATAATATTCCTATTTGCATTTATATTCATAGTTCCATTACTTGGTAATTTTATAATAAAAATAATAGGAACATTCACAAATTTTGTATCAAAACATCAAACAATAATAAGTACAATTTACTTTATAATACAAGTACCAGTATCTATAATAATTGTATTTGCAATATTAAAATTTTTATATATGATAGCCCCAGATCAAAGAATTGAATCAAAATATGTAAATAGAGGTTCATTATTCACTGCAATATCATGGATGGCTGTAACATTATGTTATTCATATTATATAAATCATATTGCCTCATACGATGCAGTATATGGAAATTTAGCAAACATAGTAATATTATTATTCTGGTTCTATATACTAGCATATATATTTGTAATAGGATTATTTTTAAACAAAAGAATTACAGACAAAGGTATAGAATTTGAAAATACAATGAAATTAGATGAAATAAGAAAAAAAGTACAAAAGTCAAAAAAGAAATAAAACTTCAGCAATGAAGTTTTTTATTTACATTAATTGAACATCTATATTAAATGTGATAAAATACTTTATATATAATAGAGGTAGTTATGAAGAAAGTATTATTCACATTATTTTTATTTATAGTATATATGACCAATATTAATGCAGATACATTAAGAGGTATCAGAATAGATGGTAAAACATGTAATAATACATCTACCATTGAAGAGTGTTTAAATTCTGAAACATATTCATATGATAGCGAAAGTAAAACATTAACATTAAATAACTATAATGGAGAAAGAATATATATATCTAAAACAACATCAACAACAGAAGAAGAAGATTCTATTAAAATTCATTTAAAAGGAAATAATACAATTACAAACAATAGCACTAATACTTCTGCAATAAGGAGTGATCTTGCACTATCAATAACATCAGACAATGATGCTATATTAGAAGTAAATAATCACACAAATGCAGATAAAAGTAATTGGGTAATTGAATGTTATAAAACTGTCTCAATCGAAGGTGGAAAAATAACTTTGAATAATACTTACGATTATAATACAACAACAAATAGAAGTGTATTTGGTATTTATGGACAGTATGGTATATATCTAAAAAATAATTCCGATGTAGAAATCAATGTTTCAAATAATTACAATAGTGTATCAGCATTTATAGTTGGTGGAACAGACATAGAAAATCCTCAGATTTATATAGAAAAAGATACAAAATTAAAAATAAATTTAGAATCAAGAAATACGTTAAAATCATCATCAAATTATCCACGTACGTACACATATTATAGTGGAACAATAGGTAAAGTTGATGTTAAAGCAGAGGGGACTATTGAAGAAAATACATCTATTCATAGTATTAAAATAAATGGAAAAACATGTGTTAATGATTCAACAATGATAGAGTGTTTAAATACAAGTACAACAGCATGGAATAAAGAAACAAATACATTAACTTTAGAAAACTATAATGGCAGTTCAATTGCAATAACTGCTGCTAGTCCTAATCTTGGACATTTAAAACCAGTAACAATTCATTTAAAAGGAAAAAATGTAATAACTGAGAATAGTGAAAATGTATCCGCGTTAGATAGTCAAATTACAATGAAAATAACAGCGGAAAAAGATGCAAGCCTTGAAGTAAATAATCATACAAACGCAGATAAAAGTAATTGGACTTTTGGAATGAGCAAAGATATTATTATTGAAGGTGGAAATATAGTCATTAATAATACATATGATTATGATACAACAACAAAAAGAGCTATATACGGTATTTCAGCACCCCAAGGCGTATTTATAAAAAATGATGCAAAAGTAGAAATTAATTTAAAATCTGATTATAATGATGCAGCAGGAATTGTGGTGGGTGGATCAAATATAGAAAATCCACCAATTCATGTTGATAAAAATGCTAGTTTAAAAATAAACATAGATACAAAAAACAAATTAAATTCAACATCAAGCATAGTAAGAACATATACTTATTATGCTGGAACAGTAGGTACTCCAGATATAAAAATAGAAGGAAAAGTAGAAGAAAGCCCATTAATAAATAATATTGTAATTGATGGAAAAACATGCATCGGAAATGATGATATAGAAGAATGTATAAAGGATAAAACTTATTCATGGAATAATGAAACAAATACGTTAACATTAAACAACTATAACGGAGGCAGAATTCACATAAATGGAACATCACCAGTATTTGACAATACTAAACCGGTAACAATTCGTTTAAAAGGAAATAATGTAATAACAGAGAATAGTCAATATGCAGCATTTTATAGTACGCAAAACACAAATATTGTTGCAGATGAAGGTGCAATTCTTACAATAAATCATAGTAGACAAAATGGGTCAAATAACTCAGCTGTAGATGTTGATAAATTACTTAATATATCAGGCGGAAATATTACAATAAATAATATATACGATTTCGATACAAAAAATTCATATAGTATATATGGCGTAGAAGCAAATGGTGGAATTATAATAAAAGATAAAGCAAATGTATTAATAAAAACAGTGACGGATTATTCAAATGCCTCTTCAATTGTAGTAGGTGGGACAAACATAGAAAAACCAAAAATTTACTTAGAAAAAGATTCTTCTCTTAAATTAAATATAGAATCTAAAAACAAACTTTCAGCTGAAAAAATAACAGAATACTCATATATCTATTATGCGGGAACAATAGGTACACCAGATATAAAAATAGATGGAAATATAGAGGAAGCAGGGTTTGTGAGTTCAATATATATAGATGGGAAGAAATGCTATAATAATGCAAAATTAAATGAATGTGTATCATCAGATAGTTATAGTTGGGACAAAGAAAATAGAACTATTACGTTAAATAATTATAACGGTGGAAGAATAGAAGTTCATACAGTCAATGTTCTAACTAATAATCATAAACCTGTAAAAATTTATTTAAAAGGAAAAAACATTATAAATGAAAAAGGAACAGTTGAAGCAATTTATAGTACATCAAACATTGTTATAGACGCCGATAAAAATGCCTTATTAGATATTAATTATTCAGGCACAAATAAAAGTAGTCAAGCAGTGAGTGTTAATAAAACGTTAACAATACAAGGTGGAAGTATAAATATAAATAGTACCTATACAGAAGAAACTACAGACAATGTATTTCTTTATGGTGTTAGAGCATTGGAAGGATTAATAATAAAAGATGATGCTAATGTAAAAATAAATGTTAATAATGATTATAACTTTTCAATAGGAATTGTAATAGGAGGATATAATATTCCAAAACCAAAATTATATATTGAAAACCCATCATCAGTAGAAGTGAATTTAATTACAAAAAATAAACTAAATAAATCAACATCAACTAGGATTACTCATAGCGTATCGAACGCTAATACAAGCAATCCCGATATAAAAATAACAGGTTCTCTTAAAGAAACAAAACTAATCAATTATATTATTATCGACGATAAACAATGTAATGATAATGGATTAATAAGTGAATGTATAAATAGTGAAACATATAGTTGGGATGATAATACAAAAACACTAACACTAAATAACTATAATGGTGGAAGAATATATTTATATTCTTCACAAACATCTTTAAAAAAAGAAATGACACCAATAAAAATATATTTAAAAGGGAATAATAGAATAACAGAAAAAAGCACATATACTGCTTTATATAGCAATACAGATATAACAATTGATGCAGATGAAGGAGCAACTCTGGAAATTAATCATTCTAATCAAAATGATAATGCAAATATGGCAGTAATTGTAAAAAAATTATTTGTAATACAAGGTGGAAATATAAAGATAAACGACAATTATAATTTTGAATCAACAAAAAATGTAACAACACATGCAATAAATGCAGCAGATGGGTTAATCATAAAAGATAATGCTAATGTAAAAATAGAAATGATTAATGATTATAGCAATGTATCAGCAATTGTAGTGGGTGGAGAAAATATAGAAAAACCAAAACTATATGTAGAAGATCCAGCAAGTTTAGAAATAAGTTTAAAAACAAAGAATAAATTAAAATCGGAAACAACTTCAAAAAAATCATATGCTTACTACGTAGGAACAATAGGTGGTATAGATTTAAAATTAACTGGAAAAATAAAAGAAACAAGTAGTATAAGAGAAATAATAATAGATGACACAATATGTATAAATGATGAGAATCTAGAAGATTGTTTATCAAATGAAACATATAGTTGGAATGAGGAAACAAATACACTTACATTAAACAACTTTAAAGGAAAAAAAATTAGAATCCAAACATCAGAATCTAATTTTGGATATATGGAACCAGTTAGACTTCATATTATTGGAAATAATGAAATCATAAATGAAGAAGATTCACATGCCGCGATATATATTAATAATAAATTAGATTTAATAATTACTTCTGAAGAGAATGCTTCACTAAAAGTAATTAAGAAGAATCCAACCGTAAGAAAAACAGCAGCCTTATGTGTTGATAGTGGTGATTTCACAATTGAATCAGGAAAGTTAATATTAAAAAATGAATATAAAGTTGAAACAGATTCAACATATTTTTCAACAGGATTAGATGCTGATGAAATAAACATAAGAGGTAAATCAGATATATTTATTGATGTAAAAACAGATTATTCAAAAGCATATGGTATTGCATTTAACACAACATCAGTAGACCCTACAATTTATATTGATAAAACAGCAAGACTAGAGATAAATACCTATTCTAAAAATCTTAATAATTATAAAGAAAATATGAATTTAGCAATGTCACATTATACAGATGAAGATAAAACAATAAATGTAATATATAATTCAGTTGATGGAGAAGAAACACAAATATATGCTGGAGATAATAAAAATGATTCATCAATTATAAATGATAAAACAAATGAAATATCAAAATATGCATACTTCAAAATTGAACCCAAAACTGAAAGTACTAATAATGAAGAAATAACAAATCCAAAAACAAATGATTTAACAAGTTCGATTTTGATAGTTTTAATTTCATTATTAATATTATGTATTCCTGG
>JAZUBJ010000012.1:0-10378 GCA_045638445.1 Bacilli bacterium
ATATAATAAAGAATATATTTGATATAAAGCTTTCTGTTATTCATAAATATGGTGATGGTTTAATTGAGGAGAGAATTGAAAATGATCCTAATGAAGTTGCCAAAATAGTTAATTCTTTACAAAGAAATTCTGTTAATGCTCTTACAAAAATTGGTATAGTTATTTATATAATTATTACTGATTATAGAATATCTTTAGTTTATATAATTGGTATGTTACTTGTTGAATATGTTGATACGCTTAAACATAAAAGAGTTAAAATTAAAGATATGAAACTTGGTAATTCTCAAGTATCTGCTTCTAATTTTATTGGTGAAGTGGTTGAAGGAATGGCAGATATTAAAACTTTAAATATTGAGAAAAAAATTAGTTCTCATTTATCTAATAAATTAAATATTGTTGCTAATAATATAAGTGAAAAAGATATTTGTGAATCTACTTATGATAAAATCGAAAAAGTTATTTTATATATAACAATGGCTATGGTTATTGTTATTGGAATGTTTTATTTAAATACTGGAGAAATAAGTGTTGTTAATTTGTTGATTATGTATTTATATCAGAATGATGTTTTTTCTTTGATGAGTGAAATATCTAATTTTAGAACGTCTATTAAGGATTTTAATTCTATTATTGATAAAATAAATCAACTAGAAGATTTTAAAAAATTTGAGAAAGAAAAATATGGTAAAGTTTCTATACCTAGAGTAAAAGGTTCTATAAAATTTGATAATGTTTATTTTGGGTATGATAAAAATAATATTTTAAATGGTATGACATTTGAAATAAAAGAAAAAGAGAGTGTTGCGCTTGTTGGTACCCCTGAGTGTGGAAAGAGTACAATTGTTAGTTTACTTACAAGACTTTATGATGTTAAAAGTGGTAGTATTACTATAGATGGAATTAATGTTGAGGATTTTGATGAGAGTAGTTTAAAAAAGAATATTTCAATAGTTAATCAGGATTCGTATATCTTTAATATGAGTATTAAAGATAATTTAATGATTGTTAAGAGTGATGCGACTAGAAGAGAACTTGATAATGTTTGTAAGAAAGCAGATATTTATGATTTTATTATGAGTTTACCAAATAAATATGATACTGTTGTTGGTATGGATGGAGTTAATATTTCTGGTGGTCAAAGGCAAAAGCTTGCAATTGCAAGGGCATTACTTCAAGGAAGTCAAATTCTTGTATTTGATGAAGCGACAAGTTCTATTGATAACGTAAGTCAAAATGAAATTCAAAAATCTATAAATAATCTTACAAATGAAAAAACAGTTATTGTTATTTCACATAGATTATCTGCTACTTCTATGTGTGATAAGATTTTTGTTATTGATAAGGGTGTAGTTGTAGCAGAGGGAAATCATAAAAATTTAGTTACAAATTGTAAAGTTTATAAAAATTTATATAAAAGCGTAAATAAAAAAATTAGATTTTAAAATCTAATTTTTATTTGTATCCATTTTCTTCAAAATATTCTAAAAATAATCTTGCTGATCTTTCATATGTATAATCTTCTGCTGCGTATGATGGACCATTAAATATTCCTTCATCATTTGTTGGGAATGGTTCTAGGAAGAATTCTTTTGGTTTTTCAATTGCAGGTGGTTGTTCTTCATCTAAATCTTCTTGATATATTACTAAATAAAAATTATCATTTTCTATAGCAGATTTAATTTCGTTGAAAATTTTATTATCTAGTTTTAATTCTATCGAAAGAGAATATTCTGAATTATCATTTACTAAATTAATTATTTCGTCAATTGTTTTTTCTTCATTATTTACTTTGAATTTAGCATTTTGTTTTCTTAATGTTTCTAATGATGTAGTTAATTCGTTAGTGAAATTTTTATAATATTTTAATTTATATGAATATATGTACATTTGTTCAGTTCCTGGTATAAATGAATTGTTATTCTTTGTATATATATCACATAATTCTTCGTAGTTGTTTGTTAAACATAAATGAAGAATATCATTTTCGATGCTACTTGCATGTTCAGGATTAAAATATGAATATGCTTCATTAACTCTTCCAAATGCTTCTAAGTATCCTGCATAATTTGAAAGAATGTTATTACTTTTTATACCAGCTAGTACAGAACAAAATACTGTTTCGTTTTCTCTTGTGATTCCTTTTGTGTGACAATATTCATGAGTTATTGTATTTAGTATAGCAGTAGGTGATTGATCATAATCAAAATATGTTGTGTAGTTATTTGTTAGACCAGCAGTAGACGAACCATAAAATCCTTTTAGTGTGTCACCAATATGTGTACTTTTAGTTGGATATAGTCCTTTTAATAGTGGAATAGTATCTGATATATTGTGTAAATCTTTTATAGCTTGTTTATTATAATTTAAATCGTTTGTAACTATTTCATTTTTTTCATTTCTAGGAACGTTAATTGCACTTTCGTATACTTTATCTTTTAAATATATACTTAGTTTTTCTAAATCTTCTTTTGTATATGTTTTGTTTTTTGTTTCTTCAAATAAAATTGTATCAAAATTAGGCATGTGTGCATAATATTGATTATCTATTAAAAATGATAGAGCTCCAAAATATAAAAATACAAATAATACAATATATGCTGTATTCATTGCTTTGTTTCTTTTTTTGATTTCATTTTTTACATTTGCTGCTTTTAGAACGAAGAACATATATAGAAGTATTGTTACTATTATTAGTACAAAGTTAAATGCTTTGATATGTCCAAAAAGAAAATAAAAAATTCCGTTTTTAAAATTTGAAATATGTTTTACATAGAATAGTGTGTATGATTCTGAGAAACTCATTATTACATTATTGATTAGTGAAAATATAATATAAAACAATAAAGTAAATCCAACTATTTTTGTTGTTTTGTTTAATTTAGATACTTTCTTTTCTATTTCTTGTTCTTTTTTTGTCATCTTTTTAAATTCGAGGATACCAAATAATTTAGTTTTGTTTCTTGTTTTTTCAATTATCTTAAATTTCTTTTTATCTTTTTTCATAATATCACCATTATAAGTATAATAAATAATAATATTAGTTGCTAGTTTTAATGTGTTTTTGTACATTAAGTTTTACGTAATTTAATTTTAGCACTCAGGTATTGACATTGCTAATTTTAGTGATATAATTATTATTAGCACTAGAGATAAAAGAGTGCTAAAAAGGAGGTATATTGTGATAGGGAGTAGACAAAAAGAATTACTTAAAACTATAGTAGAAGAATATGTTAAAACTGCTAGACCTGTTGGTAGTAAGGCTTTGTGTAAAAAATTTAAATGTTCAAGTGCTACTATTAGAAATGATATGGCTATGCTTGAAGAATTAAATTATTTAGAAAAGACACATATATCTTCAGGAAGGATTCCATCAGAAGAGGGTTATAGGTATTATGTTGATAATTTAATGGAGCCTAAAAAAATTAGTGGTGAAGATATGCTTAAACTTCAAACTATTTTTAATAACAAAGAGTTAGAACTTAATGATGCTATTAGTAAAAGTTTGGAAATAATAAGTGATATTACTAATTATACTTCAGTAGTTTTAGGAAAAGAAGCTAGTGATAATTTACTTCAAAAGGTAGAGGTTATACCTGTTAGTGGACGTCAACTTGTTGCTTTATTAATAACAAATATGGGACACGTTGAAAATAAAAATATTAAATTAGAAGAAAATATTCCACCTGAAGAAATATCAAAAACAACAGAATTATTAAATAAGATGCTTATAGGGACGCCAGTAGATGAGGTTCCAAGTAAATTAGAATTTGAAGTTAAACCTGTTATTAGGAATTATATTCAAAATTATGAAATAGTATATAATGCGTTTTATAATGCACTTTCTAATTTTACGAGTGAGAGAGATGTTAGATTTACTGGTAAAACCAATATATTAAAACAACCAGAATTCTCAACTGTTGATGATGTTAAAAACATTATAAGTAAGTTTGAAAGCAAAGATATGGTGAGTAAAATCGAAGAAACTGGAGATGAGGTTAAGGTATATATTGGTAGCGAGAGCGAAATAGATGATAATGTAACTGTTATTAAAACGAAGTATAAAGCTCAAGGAAGAGAAGGAACAATAGCTATAATTGGACCTAAGAGAATGGAATATGAGAGAGTAGTTAATATGCTTGAATACTTAAAAGATAGTATTGAAAGTAAAGGAAAGGAAAATTAATCTTGAAAAAAAATAAAAAAGAAGAAAAAGAATTAAATAAATGTAATTGTACAGAAGACTGTACTTGTGGATGCCAAGAAGGTAAAGAATGTACATGTGAATGTAATTGTAGTGAAGACTGTGATTGCGGATGTCAAGAAGGCGAAAAATGTACATGCCATAATCATGGTTGTGAATGTGGTAATGAATGTCATTGTGGAAGTGATTGTGATTGTGAAGACTGCAATTGCGATGAATGCGACTGTGAAGAAGAGGGTTGCGGAGGATGCTGTGATGGATGCAGTGGATGCGGAAGTATAGATGAATCTACAATTAATCAAATTTTAGTTGCAAGAAATCAAGAATTAGAAGAAAAATATATGCGTTTACAAGCAGAATATTTAAATTTTAAAACAAGAACTCAAAATGAAATTAGTAGAATGCTTCAATATGAAGGAGAAGATTTTATTAAAGAAATTCTTAATATTAAAGATAATTTAGAAAGAGCTGTTATGATGGATGATAATGATCTTGCAGATGAAGTAAGTAGATTTCTAAGTGGATTTAAAATGATTCTTGGAAACTTAACAGCATTACTTGATAAATTTGAAGTAAAGGAAATAGAGTGTTTAGGTCTTGAGTTTGATCCTCATGTTGCTGAAGCAGTTTTAACTGATCATAATAAAGATAAACCTGAAAATGTAGTACTTGAAGTATTAACTAAAGGTTATAAATATAAAGATAAAGTTATTAGACATGCTATGGTTAAGGTTAATAAATAATGTCTAATAATAGAAAATTATTATCACGTTTATTTGCGCTTAATTGTGCTCTTGGTGGTGATAGTTTAGATGACATAATTTATATGTCAAAAGATTATATAAGAGATATCAGTGTTTCTTTAATACTTGAAATTCGTGAACTTGAGGAAAAAGGTTATACTTATGATGAAATTTTTGAAATGATTAATAAGTGTGATTTTTCAGAATATAATTTGAGTGATGATGAGAAGAGTTTTTTAAGAAGAGATGCTGAAAAAACATTAAAAATTGTTTATAAAAAAGGAGAATAATATATATGGCAAAAGTAAATAAAGTTATTGGTATAGATTTAGGTACAACAAATAGTTGTGTATCTGTACTTGAAGGTGGAGAACCTAAAGTAATTCCTAATGCTGAGGGAAATAGAACTACTCCTTCAGTAGTTAGTTTTAAAAATGGAGAAGTAAGAGTAGGAGATGTTGCAAAAAGAGAAGCTCAAACTTCTACAAATGTTATTAGTTCTATTAAAAGATTAATGGGTACTAAACAAAAAGTTGAAGCAGAGGGTAAAAAATATACACCTGAAGAAATTTCAGCTAAAATTTTAATGAATTTAAAAGAAACTGCTGAAGCTTATTTAGGTGGTGAAGTTACTAAGGCTGTTATTACAGTTCCAGCATACTTTAATGATGCTGAAAGACAAGCTACTAAAAATGCAGGTAAAATTGCTGGTTTAGAAGTTGAAAGAATTATAAATGAACCAACTGCTGCTGCACTTGCTTATGGTCTTGATAAACAAGAAAATGCTCATACAGTTCTTGTTTATGACTTAGGTGGTGGAACATTTGATGTTTCTATTTTAGAACTTGGTGATGGTGTATTTGAAGTATTATCTACTAGTGGTAATAATAACTTAGGTGGAGATGACTTTGATAATGCAATTATTGATTATATTGTTAAAGAATTTAAAAAAGAAAATGGTGTAGATTTATCAAAAGATAAATTAGCTATGCAAAGACTTAAAGAAGG
Source organism: Bacilli bacterium (assembly GCA_045638445.1). GTDB lineage: Bacteria > Bacillota_I > Bacilli_A > RF39 > UBA660 > CAG-1000. Next base: position 5,956 of record JAZUBJ010000012.1, read on the forward strand.
TGCTGAAAAAGCTAAAAAAGATTTATCTGGTGTAAAAACTACTCAAATTAGTTTACCATTTATTACTCAAGGAGAAAGTGGTCCATTACATGTTGATATGACACTTACTCGTGCTAAATTTGAAGAATTAATTAGTGATTTAGTTGAATCTACTAGAAAACCAGTTAGAGATGCATTAAAAGAAGCTAAATTAAAGAAAACAGATATTGATAAAGTATTATTAGTTGGTGGTTCTACAAGAATTCCAATGGTTCAAGAATTAGTTAAAGAAGAACTTGGAAAAGAACCAAGTAAAGAAGTTAACCCTGATGAAGTAGTTGCTATGGGTGCAAGTATTCAAGGTGGAGTTTTAACTGGTGAAGTTAATGACTTAGTATTACTTGATGTAACACCATTATCACTTGGACTTGAAACACTTGGAAATGTTATGACTGTTTTAATTCCAAGAAATACTACTATTCCTACAACTAAGAAACAAGTTTTCTCAACTGCTGCTGATAATCAACCAGCTGTAGATATTCATATTTTACAAGGTGAAAGACCAATGGCAAGTGATAATAAAACATTAGGTCACTTCCAATTAAGTAATATTCCACCTGCACCAAGAGGAGTACCTCAAATCGAAGTTACATTTGATATTGATGCAAACGGAATTGTTAATGTAAAAGCTAAAGATTTAGGAACTAATAAAGAACAAGCTATTACAATTACTGCAAGTTCTAACTTAAGTGATGAAGAAATCGATAAAATGATGAAAGAAGCAGAAGCAAATAGAGAAGCTGATGCTAAACGTAAAGAAGAAACTGAAATTAGAAATGATGCTGAACAAATGGTATATGCTACAGAGAAGACAATCAAAGACTTTGGTGATAAAGTAAAAGATGATGAAAAAGAAAAACTTGAAGATTTATCTAAAAAAGTTAAAGATGCTTTAGAAGAAGATGATATTGATGAAATTAAGAAAGCAAGTGAAGAATTATCTAATGCTGTAATGGAAGTATCAACTCGTGTATATCAAGAAAATGCTGCTGAATCTCAAAAAGAAGCTGAAAATAACAGTAATGATGAAGATGATGATAATGACAGCAAAAGTAATGTAAAAGACGCAGATTTTGAAGAAAAATAATTAAACTATATTAGGGCTCTTTATGAGAGCCCTTAATTTATAAAGGAGACAATATGGATTATAAATGGGATTTAACTAGAATTTTTAAGGATGAAGATGATTATAAAAATAGTATCGCTAAATTAGAAGATTTGCTTTCAAAAGTAAATTCATTTAAAGGCAGAATACTTGAGAATGAAAATACTTTTTTGGAACTTTTAAAGTTAGAGACAGAAATAAGTAAATTATTAAATAAAATTTATGTATATTCATATTTAGGATTTTATGATAATATGGCTGATGTTAAATTCCAAGAATATAAAGAAGTTGCAAGTTCTTTGATGGTGAAAGCAGATAGTGCTACTAGTTTTATAGTTCCTGAAATATTATCTTCTGATTTTAGTTTAATTTGTGAATTTATAGAAAAAAATAAAGAATTAGAATTATTTAAAACTTTTCTTTTAAGATTATTTAGAGAAAAAGAACATATTTTAAGTGAAAAAGAAGAGAAAATATTAAGTGATCTTGGTGAGGTTTTTGATATACCAAGTGATGCTTATGATGCTATTAATGAAACAGATGCAAGTTTTGGAAAAATTAAAAATGAAGATAATCAAAATGTTGTATTAACTTCATCAAATTATTCCTTATTTCTTACATCTAAAAATGAAAAAGTAAGAAAAAGTGCTTTTAAAAAGAAGCATGAATATTATAAAAATCATATAAATACTATTTCTAGTTTATATATTGGTCAAGTAAAGAGTGATGTTTTTTATTCTAAAACTAGAAAATATAATAGTACACTTGAAGCTCATTTATTTAGTGATAATATTAATACTAAGTTATATAAAAATTTAGTGAAAATTACTAATAAAAATACTAAATATTTAAAAGATTATTATAAGTTTAAGGGTGAGTGTTTAGGTAGAAAACTTCATATGTATGATTTATATTTAAATACAAGTAAAGTACCTGAAAAGAAAATCTCATATGAAGAATCAATCAAAACTATTAATGAAGCACTTAAACCTTTAGGTGATGATTATTTAGATAAATTTAATTATTTAGTTAATAATAGATGTATTGATGTTTATCCGAAAGATAAAAAGAGAAGTGGTGCTTATCAATGGGGAACATATGGAGTTTTACCTTATGTATCTTTAAATTATGAAAATAATATTGATTCTGTAAGTACATTTGCTCATGAAATGGGACATGCTATGCATACTTATTATAGTAATGAAAATCAAGATTATTTATATGCTAATTATCCTATTTTTCTAGCTGAAATTGCTAGTACTGTTAATGAGGTGTTACTTTCAAATTATTTGATTAAAAATGCTGAAAATAATGATGAAAAAGAATATCATTTAATTGATTTTCTTGATAAATTTAAGGCTACTGTTTATAGACAAGTTATGTTTGCTGAATTTGAGGATATTATTCATGAAAAATATGAAAACGGTGAATCTTTAACAAAGGATTTATTATGTGAGGTATATTATAGACTTAATAAAAATCATTTTAGTCCTCAAGTTGTAGTAGATAAAGATATTCAATATGAATGGGCAAGAATTCCTCATTTTTATACTTCTTATTATGTGTATAAATATGCAACTGGATTTATTAGTGCTTTAATTATTGCTGATAAGCTTGAGAGTGATGAGAGTTTTAAAGATAAATATATTAATTTTTTAAGTAGTGGTAATATTAAGTATCCTCTTGAATTACTTTGTGACTTGGGTATTGATATTACTGATGAGGATGTTTTATCAAGAGCATTTGAATTGTTTAATGAAAAATTAGAGTTATTAAAAAGTTTAGGAAGTGGTGAATAATATGGCAAAAAGAGATTATTATGAGGTATTAGGTGTATCTAAAGATGCAAGTGATGCTGAAATTAAAAGTGCGTTTAGAAAAAAAGCTAAAGAATTTCATCCGGATATAAATAAGAGTGCAGATGCTCCTGAAAAGTTTAAAGAAGCACAAGAAGCATATGCTTGTCTTTCTGATAAAGATAATCGTGCTAAATATGATCAATTTGGTCATGCTGCATTTGATAATCCATATGGTGGAGCTGGAGGTGGCGGTGCTTACCAAGGTAATCCATTTGGTGGATTTGATTTTAGTGATATATTTGATGATTTATTTGGTGGTGGATTTGGTGGTTTTGGCGGTTCTTATGGTTCAAGCAGAAATCAAACACGTGCTAGAAAAGGTGCAGATAGTTTATATGGAATGAAAATTGATTTCATGGATGCTGTATATGGTTGTAAGAGAGATATTGACCTTGAATATTATGAAACATGTGATGATTGTGATGGTCATGGTGGACATGGCGAAAGTACTTGTTCAGAGTGTGGTGGTAGAGGAGTTGTTATTAAACAATCTAATACAATTTTAGGTGTTATACAAACTAAAACTACTTGTCCTGAATGTAATGGAAAAGGAAAAAGTTATAAAACAAAATGTAATACGTGTCGTGGAAATGGTAAAGTTAAGGTTAGTAAAACTTTGACTATTGATATTCCTGCTGGAATTGATAATGGTGAACAACTTAGAATAAGTGGAAAAGGTGAACCTGGAATAAATGGTGGACCTAATGGTGACTTATATTTAGAATTTAGAATATCAGAACATGAACTTTATAAAAGAGAAGGAATTGATATTTATATTAATTTACCTGTTACTATTACTGATTTATGTTTAGGTTGTAAAAAGTCAATTGTTACAATGGATGGTGAAGTAGAATTAAAAATTGCTGCTGGAAGTCAACCCGGTGATACTTTAAGAATTAAAGGAAAAGGTATTAATAGAAATGATTCATGGAAAAAAGGAGATTTTTATTGTGTACTTGATTTAATTATTCCTACTTCTTTATCTAGAAAACAAAAGAAATTATTAGAAGAACTTGAAGATACTGGTCTTGATGATTCTTCTGAATTTAAAAAATTTAATAAATTAAATAAATAGAAATAAATTATTTTATTTCTATTTTTTTGTTTTTTTTAAAAATATTTATTTAATAAAATAAGTGTACGTGATATAATTAATATAATAGGTGATTATATGAAAAATAGAAAAGGTTTTACGTTGGTAGAAATTGTTGCTGCTATTGCAATAATGGCGATTATTGGATTGATTGCAGCTCCAGCGGTAATTAAAAAGTTTAATTCAAGTAGAATTCAAGCTATGACAATACAAGAAAATAAACTAGTTGAAGCTGGTGATATTTTACTTGATGATTATTGTAAGGATGCACTTGATGATGAGAAAAAAAGAAAGTGTAAATTTTATTATCAAGATCTTGCATTAAGT
>JAZUBJ010000013.1:0-6909 GCA_045638445.1 Bacilli bacterium
AAAAAATTTAAAAAAATTAATGATAATCTAATCAAATCGAAGATATATGATAAAGGATATATCAAAGGATACAATATGTTTTTTGATGTTGTAAAAAAAAAATCAATGTAGTATAATAAAAATATAATAGGTGAAAATATGAAAAAAGGATTTACATTAATGGAACTGCTAGTTGTAATAGTTATTGTATCTGTTATAAGTGTCAGTTCAGTATTAGTATTTGGAAATATAGACGATAGCACAGCATTACAAGATAGAGCTAATATATATAAAGATATTCAAAGAAGTGCAGCGCTATATATTGATTTAGAAAATTCATGGTTAGGTCAATTTAGAGAAAAAGGTTATATGTATGCAAGACTTGATGCACTTATGGATATGAACTATGTAGAAGACGGATTAGAAGATCCAGTAACAGGAGATCCAATTCCAAGAAACTATTTAGTAAAAGTATACACTGCAAAAGATCCAGCTGGAAATGAGTATATTGATACATGTATTTTAAATAGAGATCAAACAAGTGCAATATTTTGTAACAAAACAATAAGAAAATGTTGTAATGAAGAAGATAAACTAGCAGGAGCGGATAACTGTAAAGTAAAAATAAGCGAAACAGAAGAAGTGGAAATTTCTGCAGATGAAGAAAAAAATTGTTTAGAAAAACCACATGAGTGTTCATGCTATAGTCAAAAAGTATGTAATATAGAAACATGCGTAGCAAATAGTGAAGGGGAACCATTTGATTGCTGCCCAAATTCAACAGATTAAACAGGGAAACCTGTTTTATTTTGGTCCAAATTATAGTATAATATGAATGCTTTGGAGGATAATATAATTATGGATAAGATAGTTATTAAAAATGCAAGAGAAAATAATTTAAAAGGAATTAATATAGAGTTACCAAAAAATAAACTTATAGTAATGAGTGGAGTTTCAGGTAGTGGAAAATCAAGTTTAGCCTTTGATACAATTTATGCAGAAGGACAAAGAAGATATGTAGAAAGTTTAAGCGCATATGCAAGACAATTTTTAGGAAGTTCAAATAAAGCTGATGTTGATTCAATAGAAGGATTAAGTCCAAGTATATCAATTGATCAAAAATCTACTAATAAAAATCCTAGAAGTACTGTTGGTACTATAACTGAAATATATGATTATTTAAGATTATTATATGCTAGAATAGGAGTCCCATATTGTCCTAAACATGGTATTGCTGTTAGTGAACAAAGTGTTGAAGAAATGACAAATAAAATTCTTGAATACGAAATCGGTACAAAATTAGAAATATGTTCACCAGTCGTTCATGGAGAAAAAGGCACATTTAAAGATAAACTAGAAGAATTTAGAAAAGACGGTTTTGTACGTGCTATAATTGATGGTAATGTTGTTGATTTAAATGATGATATAACATTAGAAAAAAATAAAAAACATACAATTCAATTAGTTATGGATCGTCTTGTATTAAAAGAAGATAGTAGAAGTAGATTATTTGAAGCTCTTGAAAATGCAACTAAACTTGCTAATGGAAAAGTTGTTATTAAATTAAATAATGACAAAGAATTAGTATTTAGTGAAAACTATGCATGTCCAATGTGTGATTTTAGTATTCCTGAACTTGAACCTAGATTATTTTCATTTAATAGTCCATATGGTGCTTGTCATGAATGTAAAGGTCTTGGTGTTAGTATGCATATTGATGAAGACATATTAATCCCAGACAAAACAAAATCAATTATGGATGGGGCAGTAGTTTCATTTCAAAGTGGTGAAACATTAAATATTTATTTTAAAAAACTTAATTTAGTTGCCAAACATTATGGTATAGATTTAAATAAACCTGTTAAAGATTTAACTAGAAAAGAATTAGATATTATTTTATATAGAAGCCCTGATATGCTTGATCTTACTTTAACCACAAGAAGTGGTAGCACACTAAAAAGTTTTGATTATTTTGAAGGTATTATTACTAATTTAGAAAGAAGATATATAGAAACAACATCTTCACAAATAAGAGAGTGGATTGAGAGATATATGACTGAACTTCCATGTTCTTGTTGTCATGGTGCTAGACTTAAGGACGAAGTATTAAGTGTAAAAGTTGGAAAATTGAATATTCATGAAATTACTAATTTAAGTATTCGAGATTTAATTTCATTTTTTGATAAATTAAAACTTAATAAAGAACAAGAAGAAATATCTCATTTAATTATCAAAGAAATTAAAGAAAGATTAAATTTCTTAAAAAATGTAGGCCTTGAATATTTAAATTTATCTAGAAGTGCAGGTACTTTAAGTGGAGGAGAAGCACAAAGAATTAGACTTGCTACTCAAATAGGAAGTAGATTATCTGGTATTTTATATGTACTTGATGAACCAAGTATCGGACTTCATCAAAGAGACAATGAAAAATTAATTAATTCTTTAAAAGAAATGAGAGATATTGGTAATACTTTGATAGTAGTAGAACATGATACTGATACAATATTGGCTGCTGATTATGTTGTTGATATAGGACCTCATGCTGGTCGTGATGGAGGAAACTTAGTCTTTGCTGGAACTGTTGAAGATTTAATGAAATGTGATGAATCAATAACAGGAAGATATTTAAGTGGTAAAGAAAAAATAGAAGTTCCAAAAACAAGACGTAAAGGAAATGGAAAAAGTATTAAAATTACAGGATGTAGAGAAAACAATCTTAAAAATATTAATGTTGAATTTCCACTAGGAAAATTTATATGTGTTACAGGAGTTTCAGGAAGTGGAAAAAGTACTTTAGTAAATGAAATATTAGGTAAAACTCTTATGAGTACTATTTATAAATCTAAGGAAAAACCTGGAGAGTATAAGACTATTAAAGGATTGGAACATGTCGATAAAGTAATTAATATTACGCAAGATCCAATTGGTAGAACACCTAGAAGTAATCCTGCTACATATGTTGGAGTATTCGATTCAATAAGAGATGTTTTTGCTGAAACAAGAGAAGCAAAGATAAGAGGATACGACAAAGGTAGATTTTCATTCAATGTTAAAGGTGGAAGATGTGAAGCATGTTGGGGTGATGGTGTTAAAAAGATAGAAATGCATTTCTTACCAGATGTATATGTTCCATGTGATGTATGTAACGCTAGCAGATATAATAAAGAAACTTTAAAAATTAAATTTAAAGGTTTAAATATTGCTGAAGTTCTTGATTTAAGAGTTGATGAAGCACTAGAATTATTTGAAAATGTTCCTAAGGTATATAAAACCCTTAAAATTATGCAAGAAGTTGGCTTAGGATATGTTAAACTTGGTCAAACAGCACCAACACTTTCTGGTGGTGAAGCAAGTCGTGTTAAACTTGCAAAAGAACTACAAAAAAAGCCTACCGGAAAGAGCATATTTATATTAGATGAGCCATCTACAGGTCTTCATCAAGATGACATAAAAAAATTATTAGTTATCTTAAATAGAATTGTTGATAATGGAGACACTGTTATAGTAATTGAACATAATTTAGATATAATAGCAACTGCTGATTATATAATTGATTTAGGGCCTGAGGGAGGAGATTTTGGTGGTACAATTGTAGCGAAAGGGACGCCAGAAGAAGTAGCAAAAAATAAAGATTCACATACAGGTCATTATTTAAAAAACATTTTAAAATAGCGAATTAATCGCTATTTTTTATTTGAATAAAACAAACATAAAAAAGAGTTGAAATATGTAATTTTGTTTGGTATAATTTTAATGTAAAATAGAAGGAGTTTAGAAAATGTAAAGTGGTAAGTGTGGTACACATATAAGTGATGGAATTTCGTTTAATACTAGATTTAAACGCTAGAAATTAAATATGAAAAGAACATATGTTAAAAAAAAAATAGAAGAAGAGGTGGTAAATATGCCAGAAGAAAAATTAAATGAAGATATAACTCCTAGTGAAAATATAAATGCAAATGACTTTAATGCAAATCCAACAAATGAAGAAACAATAGTTAATGTTGCCTCAGAATTACCAATAATCCAAGATACTCCAGAAGTAGAAACTACACCTGTGGTTGAACCTGCTCCAGTAGTAGAACCAACTCCAGTAGTAGAACCTACACCTGAAGTTCCTATTACTCCAACTGTTGAACCAGCACCTGTAGTGGAACCAACACCAATAGCAGAAGTAACACCAGTTACTCCAGTTGTTGAAAGTGTACCTACAGTTGAAACAACTCCAGTAGTAGAGTCTACACCTACTGTTGAAGTAACACCTTCAGTTGAGGTAACACCTGAAGTACCAGCTGCGCCAGTTGAAGCAGCAAGCACATCATTTGTAGAAAATAATACAATTATTAATTCTGTTTCAAATGTTGATGTACAACCAACACCAACAACTACAACTGAATCAGGTGCACCAGTTTCAGGAGAACCAGCACCTAAAAAAGGAATGACTGGAATAATTATTGGAATTGTTGTTGCAATAATAGTTGCTGTTGTAGGAGTAGTAGGTTTTCTTTATTTTAGTAAAATGAACAAACCATCTTATGCTTTTCAATACATGTTTGAAAATTTAAAATCAGGGTTAGTTAAAGAACTAGAAAAAGAACCAGTTCCAGCGAAATATGATATAACAATTGCTCCAAAAATTGCTGTATCAGGAGAAGGAACAGAAGAAATAAAACCAATTATAGATGATATTAATAAATTTTCTTTAAATACAGTAGTTTATACAAATATGAAATCTAAAGAAATGCAAGCATCAGTAAGTGCAAAATATAATTCAAAAGATTTATTAGCACTAGACATGTTCATGAAAGAAACAATGGCTTACATGAAAATTAATCCAATTTTAGCAAAATATGTAAGTGTAGATACTGAAATGGATTTATTTGCTGAAAGTAAAATTGACAATAAAGATATTGTTAAAATGTTAGATGGATTAGAAGCTGCGTATAAGAAAACAGCAAAAGATGAATATTTCACAAAAGCAGATAAAACATTAAAAATTGATGGAACAGATGTTGAAGTAAAAGCAAATACATTAGATTTAAATAGTACAAATATGCCTAAATTTATGAAAGCATTATTCCAAGCATTAAAAGATGACAAAGAATTTGTAAATGCGTTAGTAAATATTGTAAATGCAACTACAGAAACTATGACAGATACAATGGCAGGAATGGAAGACCAATTAGGCGATATGTCTATGGAAGTAGAAAAAATCACTGCTGCAGATGTAGAAGAATTATTCGATGAAATAATTAATGCAGAAGACAAAAAATTTGAAGGAATGGATACTAAAATTACAATCTATTCAATCAAAAAAGATTTAGTTGGATTTGAAATTGATGTTCCAGAAATGGCAATGAGAATGTTAACTAAAGATAAAACAACAATTTTAGAAATATCAAAATTTGATGAAGAATTCAAAAAGACATCAGAATTTGAAGAAATTGTTAGATTTGTTGAAAACGGAGATACAACAACAATTTCAGCAATTATCGAAGAAGAAGGAGTAAAAGTTGTTCTAGCATTCGATGTAACTGTAAAAGAAGATACAAAATATACAATGACTCTTCCAAAAACAGAAGATATTTATACAGAAGATGAATTAAATCAATTATCTCAAAATTTAAGTACAATGGATGAAGAAGCAATATTAACTATGTTTGCTGAAACTCCAGGATTCCAAGAATTTACTAAATCAAATATATACCAATTATTAATGCTTAGTGCAGGTAGTGGTATGATGGAAGATATGGGATTAGGAAATATATTAGGTGGTTTTACTCAAAATGAACCAGTTATTCCTGAAACACCAGAAGTTGAAGTAACACCTGAAGTTGAAGTAACACCTGAAGAAGAAGTTGTGCCAGAAGTTAATACTCCAGTAGTAGATACACCAGTAGTTCAAAAACCTGTTGTAAATACTCCAGTAGTTGAAACTCCAGAAGTTGAAGATAATACAGTTAATTCAACTGCTACAAAAAGTGAATAAAAGGAATTGAAAAATTCCTTTTTTTAATGTAAAAACAAAATATAAAAAAACACCTTTTATTGAAAATAAAATATATGTTTGATATAATTTTAATATAATAGGAGTGGGTAACATGAAATGTGATAATTGTGGATCATTAATAAATAACCAGACTGGAATATGTCCCGTGTGTTCAAAATCGTTTCAAAATGTTATTCTCACACAATCTTTAAATAATTATCAAAATACTCAAATGCAAACACAAGTACCTGTTCAACAACAAGTGATACCACAAGCACAAGTTCAAGTACAAAATCCAGCATTACCAGTACAAAACCAAATGGTTACAGGACAAGTACCTGTTCAACCACAACAAGTAATGCCTCAAGTACAACCACAAGTACAAAATACAGTGTTACCTGTACAAAATCAAATGGTTACAGGACAAGTACCTGTTCAACAACAAGTAATGCCTCAAGTACAACCAGTTAAAAAGAAAAAATTAAACAAAGTTAAATTATCGATATTTTTAGTATTTATTGTAGCAATTGTTTCATGTGGTTTATATTACGTTCTTGTAATTGATAAACCAAGACAAGTTTTTATAACAAGTATTGAAACATTAAAAACAGAATTAAAAAGTTCTTTCAAAATAAAAAGAAAACCATATCAAATATCTTATGATATAAAAACTGACTTAAATGAAAATGATGAAGTATATGGTAAATTATTTAAAAACATAAATGAATTAACCATGAACATCGATGTTTTTAATAATACAGAAGAAAACTATTTATTTTTTGAATTAATTACAACATACCAATACAAAAATCACATGAATATAATAGGTGTTTTAGATAGAAACTTATTATATTTAAATTCCCCTGCAACATTTAAAGAATATTATGCATTTGATACACATAATAATATGTTTGCAGGAATAAACAGAATTAGTGATGAAG
>JAZUBJ010000014.1:0-18814 GCA_045638445.1 Bacilli bacterium
AATAAATATTAAAATATCAATAATCAAAAAATGATGACCGATGATGCCAGTATAAGTATAAAAAGAAACAATTATAAATATTAAAGAATAAATTAATGCAATAGTTTTATTTTTTAAATAATTAAAATAGATTCCTTTATAATAAAAATAACCAATTATTATAGATATCAAAGTAGGAAAGAAAACAAGCTTTAAGTGTTCCCATACACTTTCGTTTATTGGACTAATAATTCCAACAAACAGATTTTGATCAAATATATCATATAAATAATGAGATAAAAAACCAAAAATAATTATAAAAGTTGTATTAATAATTTCAAATTTTAAAAAAGATATTTTATTTTTCATATAAAACTATATGCATAATACAAATAAATATGATAATATAAAAATAGGTGGAAGTATGAAAAATGGTTATAAAAATAAAAATGGTTTTACTTTAGTTGAATTACTTGCAGTAGTTGCTATATTAGCAATATTAGTAGCATTAACAATGCCAAATATAATGAAGGAATACAATAAAGTTAAAGTTGACTCATTTGTTGTAGATGTTCAGTCCGTCATGGATGTCGCAATGTCAAAATACACAGGTGATGCACTAAATAATAGTGGAAAAACAATATATTATAGTTCAAAAGAAGTTCCAGGACTAGAAACAAAGAAACTTGATATAGATGGTGGAAAAAAAGATTACTTTATTGAAATGGATAGAAATGGAAACTTTAAAAGAGTAATCGTATATGATGATAATTATTGTTATGATGTTCACTCAAATTATGGAAATAATTCAATAGGTATTATTGATGGAGTTAAATCAGAACAATATAACGAAAAAATTTCTAAAACAACAGTAACAGCAAGAGAAGTATGGCTTTCAGGAAATGATTTAATGGTTCCAGAAGTTGGAACAGATGAAACAGGACAACAATATTACAATATTATGGGTTGTGAAGGATCACAACGAGTTGACTTAGGAAAAGATAATAAAAGTGATATTATTATAAATGGTGAAGTAGTTGATGAAGATGATATAGATTATGAACACATCGGACTTAATGAATTTGATGTAGAACTTATTGTTAATAACGGAACAGGTGGTTCTAAAAAAGAGAAAGTTAAATACGGAACAACTGTTTCATGGTTAGTATCACCAAATGAATTTTATGTAACAGATAATTCAACACTAACTGGAGACTGTGTTATAAATGGTGACAGAGTATCACTAACAGTAAAAGGAGATACAACATGTACATTAGAATACATGCCAGCATATGAATGTGAATCTGGAACACTAGAATATGATGAAACAAAAGGTAATATATGTACAATATCAAAACCATATAGTCACAGTACAAGTGTGCCATATACTTGCGGATGCTATTCAACATGCATGAGTTATTGCCCGCAATATTCATATCGAACTGAAACTTATCAATGTGGAACAACATCATATTGTTCATCTTATGACTCAAAAACAGGAGTATGTAGAAGTTATTCATATAGCCCTAGATATTGTACAAGACAAGTAAAATATCAAACTGGTTCATATTGTTGTGGATATGGTACAGCAGGTTGTCATACATGTTATAGTAGTAGTCCAGTTTATGGAAGTTGTCCATCAGGATGGTCTTCATATAATAGTTCAAAGTGTTATAAACCAGCAACAAGAATAGAAGGATAAAATAAACTCTTCATAAAAGAAGAGTTTTTTATTTGAAATCAATTTAACATTATGCTATAATATAACCTAATTTTTAGGGGGAAAAATGATAACAAAAACATATAGAGGAAGGGAACTAAAAAAACTATTGTCACAAAAAACAATAAATGAAAGTTGCAATGTTTTTAAAACAATCAGTGGTATAGAAAAAATATATAAAGATGTACTTTTTGATTTACAAAGATTTAGCCATGTAATGATGCCAATATCAGTAGTAGATGAAGAACAAATAAAATGGTTACATGAAAAACAAGATGTAATACTAACAAGTACATTACCAAATGGAATAATATATTTTGAACATTATCCAATTGGAGTAATGTATCCACATTGTTTTGAAGGATATAAATCATTTAATGAAATTCATAATGAAGAAACATCATTATTTTTTGAAAATTTTAAAACAGCATTAGTTAATAATATAGAACTTATGAATAATGGAATTTATAATTATGACTTTACAATGGGAAATATATTATATAAAGAAGATGATGTAAGACTAATTGATTTAGATGGTAAATATATTTCAAAAAGAAAAGATTATCAAAAAGTATATACATACTTTATGGTTGGTATGATTAGTCAAATAGTTAAAAAAATAGAAAGTCAGTATTCAGGTATAGAACAAAAACTTGCCTTATCTGAATTAAGAAATATATTATCAAGAGTACCATCTTCTCCAATGGAAATAGATTATCCAATTATTTTACTTGATGAAATTGAAGATTCTCAAATATTAAAAAGATAATTTAAAATAATATAAAAACATGATAAAATAAAATAAGAAAGAAGGGATAATATGAATAAAGTTGAACCAAGAACATTACCAGGTTTTATGGAGTTATATCCACATGAACAACTTGAGTTCGATAGAATAAAAAATACAATAATTGAAACATATAAAAATTATGGTTTTTTCCCTTTAGATACACCTGTTATAGAATACTCTGAAGTATTACTAGCAAAAGCAGGAGGAGAAACAGAAAAACAAATATATAGATTCATGAAAGGTGAAAATGATCTATCACTAAGATTTGATTTAACTGTTCCATTATCTAAATACGTAGCAAAAAGACATAATGAGTTAACTTTCCCATTTAAAAGATATCAAATAGGAAAAGTATATCGTGGAGAAAGACAACAAAAAGGAAGATATAGAGAATTTTATCAATGCGACATAGATGTAATAGGTGATGAAGAATTATCAATAAAATATGATTCTGAAATGCCAAGTATTATTTATGATATATTTAAAAAACTTAATATTGGAGAATTCGTAATAAGAATAAATAACAGAAAAGTATTAGGTGGTTTCTTTAATAGTTTAAATTTAAAAGACCAAATTACAGATATATTAAGAATAATAGATAAAATAGATAAAATCGGAGAAGAAGCTGTTAAAAAAGAATTATCTGAACTTTCTTTAACAGATGAACAAATTAACAAAACATTAAATTTCATAAAGATTGAAGGTACAAATCAAGAAAAATTAAGAGTTCTTAAAGAAATGAATATAGAAGATGAAATGTTTAACCTTGGAATCATTGAATTAGAAAATGTTATTGATGATTTAAAAGCAAGACGTCTATCTTCTGAAAACTATGAAATAGATTTAACAATAGCAAGAGGTCTTGATTACTATACTGGAACGGTATATGAAACATTCTTAAAAGAACACATGAATTTAGGAAGTGTTTGTTCAGGTGGAAGATATGATAATCTAGCTGAATACTACACAGATAAAAAATTACCAGGAGTTGGAATATCAATTGGACTAACTAGATTATTTTTCTTATTAACAGAAAATAATATTGTTAATACAGATAAATCAAGTCCATCAGATATACTAATAATTCCAATGTGTGATAACTATGAATATATTTATGAAATTAGAGATATATTGATTAATCAAGGAATTACTACAAATATTTGTTACCTTGATAAAGGCATGAAACAAAAAATGAAATATGCAAATAAATTAAGAACAAAATATGTAGTAATAGTAGGAGAAGATGAAGTTTCAACGAATACAATCGTACTAAAAAATATGTATGAAGGAATTCAATTTAATTTAACAAGAGAAGAATTAAATAATATAAAACAAACATATTTCTAAGATTGACAAAAAAAATTAATAAAAGTATAATTAGACATGTAAATCAAAGACGTGGAGAAGTAATATATAGATGTTTTAAAGAGAGTTAGTGGCTGGTGAAAACTAACAAACTATATATATGAATAACACCACAGAGTGGAATATCGAAACTAAGTAGATATTCTCGGTATAAAAGCCGTTATAAAAAGAAAGAAAAAAATAGGGATGGTACCGTCTTTTATAGACTCCTTTGTTACCATCCCTTTTTATTTTAAGGAGGAGAAAATTATGGATGTAAAAGATTTATTTAAAGAAATCGAAAAATACGAAGAAAAAAAAGTAACATTAGAAGGTTGGGTTCGTAATAATAGAAATCAATCAAACTTTGGATTTATAGATTTTAATGATGGAACATATTTTCAAAGCTTACAACTTGTTTATGATAAAGAATTAGAAGATTTTCAAACTATTAGTAAAATACATGTAGGATGTGCAATAAGAGTAACAGGAACAATTGTTAAGTCTGAAGGAAGCAACCAATCACATGAATTAAAAGTTGAAAAAATAGAAATGTTAGGAGATTGTCCAGAAGACTATCCAATTCAACCAAAAAGACATACAAGAGAATTCTTAAGAGAAGTTGCATATTTAAGACCAAGAACAAATCTTTTTAATGCAGTATTTAGAGTAAGAAGTGTAGCAGCACACGCTATTCACGAATATTTTCAATCAAATAACTATGTATATTTTCATAGTCCAATCATAACAGGAGCAGACTGTGAAGGTAGTGGACAAATGTTCAAAGTAACAACACTTGATATGCAAAATCTACCATTAAATGACGAAAAGAAAGTTGATTATAAAAAAGATTTATTTGGAAAACCAGCATATATTACAGGTTCAGGACAACTACACGGTGAAACATATGCAATGGCATATAAAAAGATTTATACATTTGGACCAACAATGAGAACAGAACACTCAAATACTAAAACACATGCAAATGAATTTTGGATGATTGAACCAGAAGTAGCATTCTGCGATTTAAATGGTATCATGGATGTTCAAGAAAGTATGTTAAAATATGTTGTGAATTATGTAATGGAAAAATGTCCATTAGAAATAGATTTCTTTGATAAATTCGTAGAAAAAGGATTAAAAGAAAAATTAAATAAAGTAGTAAATTCAAAATTTGTAAGAATTACACATAAAGATGCAATAACTTTATTAAAAGAAGCAAAAGTAGATTGGGAATTTAAACCAGAATACGGAGAAGATATTGCCAAAGAACATGAAAAATACATTACAGAACATTTTAACGGACCAGTATTCATTACAGATTGGCCAAAAGATATAAAAGCATTTTATATGAAACTTAACGAAGACGGAGAAACTGTAGCAGCTGCTGACTTAGAAGTACCTGGTTCAGGAGAACTTTGTGGTGGAAGTCAAAGAGAAGATGATTACGATAAATTAATACAAAGAATGAAAGAATTAGATATTCCAGAAGAAAATCTTGATTGGTATACTAACTTAAGAAAATTTGGTGGATGCTACCACTCAGGATTTGGACTTGGATTTGAAAGATTAATTATGTACCTAACAGGAGTAGACAACATTAGAGACGTAATACCATATCCAAGAACACCAAATAACTGTGATTATTAATGTTTATAATGGAGGAAAAATGAATAATATTACTGAAGAAATGATAGATGGTTATGCTGATAAGTTACTTATCGGCTTAACTAGTGAAGAAAGAAAAATGATTCAAGAAGAATTTGGTGATATAGAAAAAAATATGGATTTAATAAATGAAATACCAAATATTAAAGACATCGAACCATTAAGCTATCCATTTGAAATGTATATTGATGAATTAAGAGATGATGAAATTCATGCAGAAGAAATTAATATAGATGTACTTCTTAGAAACTGCGATAGAAGAGAAGGAAGAGAAGTAGAAGTACCAAAGGTGGTGGCATAATGAATAAAAGTATAACTGAATTACATGAATTATTAATAAATAATAAAACAACAAGTGAAGAATTAATTAAAGAGTCACTTGATAAATGTAAACTTGCTCAAGAAAAAACAAATTCATTTGTAACAATAATTGAAGATGCAAAACCTACTGAAGTAACAGATAATTTATTATCAGGAATTCCATATGGAATAAAAGATAATTTATCTACAAAAGATATATTAACAACAGCAAGTAGTAATACATTAAAAGACTATGTACCATTCTATGATGCAACATGCATAAAAAAATTAAAAGAAGCAGGATGCGTAGGTGTAGTAAAAACTGCTTTAGATGAATTTGGAATGGGTGGTTCAGGAATTACGTGCCACACAGGAGCAGTTAAAAATCCATGGGATACTGAAAGAATAGCAGGAGGATCAAGTGCAGGAAGCGTTGCAAGTGTTGCTTATGGATGCTATCCATTTGCTCTTGGAACAGATACTGGAGACTCAATTAGAAAACCAGCATCATACTGTGGAGTAGTAGGATATAAACCAACATATGGAATGGTTTCAAGATATGGACTTCTTCCATATGCAAGTTCACTTGATACAATAGGTGTAATCACAAGAAATGTTGAAGATGCTTCAATAGTAGTAGATGCTATGAAAGGAAAAGATGAAAATGATATGACATCTTGGGATTCAAGCAGTATTAATCTACATAAAAATTTACAAAACTCAGTATCAGGAAAAAAATTATTTTACATAAAAGAATTAGTAGAACTTGATAACTATGAAAACGTAAGCGAAGAGTTTAAAAATCATATTGAAAATTTTTATAAAACACTAGATTTATGTAAAGAATTAGATATAGAAGTAGAACCAATTAGTATAGATAGAAAATTATTAAATGCATTACCTGCGATATACGATGTAATATCATATGCAGAAGCAACAACAAATATGTCTAACTTAACAGGTATTTCTTTCGGTCCAAGAGGAGAAGGAGATAATCCAACAGACATGATTAAAGATCACAGAACAAAAGGGTTCTCATCATTAATAAAAAGAAGATTTGTAATTGGTTCATATGTACTACAAAGTGAAAATCAAGAAAAATATTTTCTAAATGCAAAACGTGTAAGAAGAATGATAGTAAACACAATGAACGAATTATTTGAAAAGTACGATGGAATGATTATGCCAGTTGGAACAGGAACAGCAAAATACTTAGACCAAACTAAAAATGAAAATAATAAAGAATATAGAGTATTAGAAGAATCTCTTCAAATTGCTAATCACGGAGGTTACCCAAGTATTACAATACCAAACGGATTTATAAACGGTTTACCAGTTGGTGTAAATATAACATGTGCTATAAAAGAAGATGAAAAATTATTGCAAATAGCATATTCACTTGAAAATAAAATGGAATACAAAAATCAAATTGCAGGAGGTGAAAACTAATGGCATACAAAGCAGTAATAGGACTTGAATTCCACTGCGAAATGACTTCACATACAAAAGTGTTTTCAAACGCTATTAACGGATTTTCAAAACTACCAAATCAATTAGTTGCACCACTTGATATGGCATTTCCAGGAACTCTACCAGTTGTTAATAAAGAATGCGTAAGAAAATCATTAATGATGAGTTTAATTCTTAAATGTAAACAACCTGATTATTTAGAGTTTGACAGAAAAAATTACTACTATCCGGATTTACCAAAAGGATATCAATTAACACAATTTTATAATCCAATCGGAGTAAATGGAGAAGTAGAAATTCAAGTAAATGGAGAAAATAAAATAGTTAAAATACACGATATTCACTTAGAAGAAGATACAGCATCACTTGATCACTATTATGATACATCAAACTTAGACTATAATAGAGCAGGAGTACCGCTATTAGAATTAGTTACTGAACCATGCTTAAATTCAGCAGATGAAGCAATAGCATTTTTAGAACATATTAAAAGTATTTATCAATACACAAATATTTCTGAATGTGATTCTAAAAAAGGTCAAATCAGAGCTGATGTAAACGTATCAATTATGGATGAAGATTCAGAAGAACTTGGTACAAAAGTTGAAGTTAAAAATGTTAATAGTTTTGATAATATTAGAAAAACAATTAACTATGAAATCGAAAGACAAACAAAATTGAAGAGCGAAGGAAGATATGACGAAGTAGTTCAAGAAACAAGAAGATGGGATGATGAAAAAGGACAAACTGTTCATATGAGAAGTAAAGCAGATGCAATTGACTATAGATATTTTACAGACCCAAACATCCCAAGATATAAAATTACAAAAGAATATATTGAAAGTGTAAAAAAATCAATACCAGAACTAGCTCATGAAAGAAAAGAAAAATATATTAAAGAATATAATTTAAGTGAATACGATGCAAAAGTTTTAGTAAAAGATAAAAAAGTATCAGATTATTTTGAAGAATGCTTAACACTAGGAAGTGACGCAAAAAGTGCAAGTAACTGGATTACAACAAGAATACTAGGAGAAACAAATAAATCAGAAGATATAACAATAGAAAACATATTCATAAGACCAAATATGCTTTCATCATTAATAAAATTAATTAATGATAAAAAAATAACAAATAATCAAGGAAAAGAAGTGTTTGCAAAAATGTTAGAAGAACACTTAACACCAGAAGAAATTGTTAAAAAATATGAAATGGAAGTTATAGAAGATTCTGGACTTATTGATTCTTTAGTAGATGAAGTAATAAGTGAAAATGCAAAAGCAATTGAGGATTATCATAACGGAAGAACAAATATGTTAGACTACTTAGTAGGACAAGTTATGAAAAAATCAAAAGGAAAAGCAAACCCAGTCGAAGCAAAAAGTAAAATGATAGAAAAAATAAACTAATAAAAAAAGTATAGTAAATAAAAAAAATTACTATACTTTTTTTTATAACATATGGTATTATATTAATAATAGGAGAAATAGAATATGAATAGTAATGAAAATAATCAAAATCAAACACAAGATACAATTGTTTCACAAGTACCTGTGGTAGAACCAACTCCAGTACTTGAAAATCCTGTAGCTCCAGTAGAACCTGTTGTTGAACCAACACCAGTGCTTGAAAACCCTGTAGCTACAGTAGAACCTGTAGTAGAACCAACTCCAGTGCTTGAAAATCCTGCAGTACAAGAAGTACCTGTAGTAGAATCAACACCAGTAGTTGAAAATCCTGTAGTACAAGAAGTACCAGTAGTGGAACCAACTCCTGCAGTTGAAAATCCTGTAGCACAAGAAGTACCAGTAGTGGAACCTACTCCTGCAGTTGAAAATCCTGTAGCTCCAGTAGCACCTGTAGTAGAACCAACTCCAGCAGTTGAGACACCAGTTTCACCTGTAACACCTGTAGTGGAACCTACTTCAACACCTACAGAAACACCAAATACAACACCAAGTGTAGAACCTGTTTCTCAACCAGCAAATGCACCTGTTTCAAAGAAAACAAGTCCAATTGCAATTGTAGTTCTAGTAATTGCACTAATTGTATTAGTAGTATTTGGACTAAATAAATTAGGAATTTTCTCAAAAGATGAAGAAAAAACATCGGGAGGAGGAAGTACTAATGATAAAACAGGAACAAAATTAGAAGATGTTTCTATAAATGGTCATATGTGTATGGGAAAAGAATGTTCCTATAATATCAATGGATTTGATGAAAATTCATCATATGTTTATGAGGCTGGAAATAGTGAATTATTCAGTGAATTAAATAATTATGATGAGTATATTAAAGTTAATATATATTATAAAGAATCAAAAGGTGAAAAAATAATAACAGGTTATGAAATTTTCACTAAAGAAGATAACAAAGATATTAGCGATGTTAAAGATCTTAGTCAATTAAGAGAAAAAATTGGATTATATCCTTTAGGAACACAAACAGATGAATTAACACTAAAATCAATAGGAACTCCAGGTTTTGGAATGACTGACTCTGAATCATATACATATATCGATTATGAATTTGAAAATAATACTGGAAAAACATTTGAAATGAGATATAAATTTAACAATGGACAATCATCAAATGATTTAAATTTAGAAATTGACAAAAAATATAATGTAACATTTGAAGTAGTTGAAGGAACTTTTGATATTGAATACAATATAAAGAGTATCAATTAAAATAAAAAATGAAAAAGATAAGTTAATTATCTTTTTTATTTTGATTGAAATAGCAAAAAATAAATGATAAAATAATTATAAAGAATAGGGAGGATTTTTTTATGGACTTCATATATGGTATATTAGCAGATTTTTATATAGTCTTTTTAGTACTAGGTATAGTCTTTGCTATAGCATTACTTGGTTTTTTAAGTAAAGTATCAAAAAGAAAAGAAAAGAAAAATGAAGTAGTAGAAGAAGCAGTGGTTGAACCTACAAAACAAGAATCAACATTACCAACTATTCAAATGCAACCACCAGGAAGTCTTGTAATAGATACTCCTCATAAACCAGTGGAAGAACAACCAGAAGTGATATTAGAACCATCACTTGATGATTTAGAAATTAAGGCACCAGATCCAGAACCTGTTGTGCAACCACAAGTATATACAGTAGAAACTCAAAACTATGCTGCACAACCAATGCCACAAGTTCAATATACAGACCCAAATCAAATGATGATGGCAACACCTCAAGTGATGCCACAACAACAAATGATGATGGACCCACAAATGACACAAAATATGTATATGACACAACCAATGCCACAAGTTCAATATACAGACCCAAATCAAATGATGATGGCGACACCTCAAGTGATGCCACAACAACAAATGATGATGGACCCACAAATGGCACAAAATATGTATATGACACAACCAATGCCACAAGTTCAATATACAGATCCAAATCAAATGATGATGGCAACACCTCAAGTGATGCTTCAACAAGCGATGCCACAACACCAAATGATGATGGACCCACAAATGGCACAAAATATGTATATGACACAACCAATGCCACAAGTCCAATATACTGACTCAAATCAAATGATGATGCCACAACAAGAGCAAATGGTTCAACAACCAGTTCAACAACAATCACAAATGGAAACTATTGAATTTTTAAATGAACCATCACAACAACAAGAAACAATAGAATTTTTTGAAGTAAAAGAACAAAATGAAGAACCAGTTGTTCCTCAAGAGAAGATTGAATTAAGAAAGTTTGATATAAATCAAGCAAATGCTCTTGCACAAGAACTTGCAAGTAAACAACCTGCAAATATGCCAGACGTAATAGACGCTGAACCAACATTTGGACTTGTTATTGAAGATACAGGTGCCTCAGTAGGAACAAACGTATAAATATTGACAAAATTATAATAAAGATTTATAATCTAACTTATCAAACAAATGAGAAAGACGAGTAAATTTCTTATCATTTTAAAGAGAGTTAGCGTTTGGTGTAAGCTAATAAATGATATTAATTGAAGCTACTTTCTAAAATTGAGCTAATCACTCACGTGGAAATACGTTACATTTAATAAGTTAAATAAAGGATGGTACCGTCATTATGACTCCTTGTGTATCATTCTTTTTATTTTGGAGGGAATAATATGAATATAAAAGACAAGTATATTAATTTTTTTGTAAGTAAGGGACATAAACAAATACCAAGTGCACCAGTTGTACCAGAAAATGATCCAAGTGTATTATTTAATACAGCAGGTATGCAACCTTTAATACCATATTTGATGGGGCAACCACATCCATATGGAACAAGACTATGTGATTATCAAAAATGTTTAAGAACAAATGATTTAGATAATATTGGTGACTCATATCATCATACATTTTTTGAAATGTTAGGAAATTGGTCATTAGGAGACTATTTCAAAAAAGAAGCTATTTCATGGAGTTTTGAATTTCTAACAGAAGTATTAAATATTCCAGTAGAAAGATTAGCTGTAACAGTATTTGCAGGAAATGATAAAATAGAATTTGATCAAGAATCATATGATACATGGGTTAGTTTAGGAATTAAACCTGAAAGAATTGCTAAAACTGAAACAGATAATTTCTGGATAGCAGGAGAAACAGGACCATGTGGACCTGACACAGAGATGTTCTATTTTAGAAGTGATGAAGAAATACCAGAAGTATTTGATCCAGAAGATGAAAGGTGGGTAGAAATATGGAATGACGTATTCATGCAATACTATAAGGATGAAAATGGAAATATTACAGAATTACCAAAGAAAAATGTAGACACAGGAATGGGACTTGAAAGAATAGTAAGTGTCTTAGAAGGAACGAATGATAACTATATGTCATCTGTATGGAAAGATGTTATAGAAAAAATATGTGAAATTACTGCTTTACCATATGAAGGAAATGAACAATCTATGAGAATAATAGCAGACCACATCAGAACATCAGTTTTCATTTCAGCAGACAAAAGTGGTATCAAACCAAGTAACACTGACCAAGGATATATTTTAAGAAGATTAATTAGAAGAGCAATTCGTCATGCTAAAAAATTAAATCTAGATATAAATACAAATTGGGAAGAGCAAATTGCATTACTAATTATTGAAAAATATGCACCATATTATGAAGAATTAACAGAAAATAAAAATGTTGTATTGGAAGTATTAAAAAATGAAAAAATTAAATTCGAAAGAACATTAAATAAAGGATTAAAAGAATTTGAAAAAGTATCATCAAAAGACATAGATGGACAAACTGCATTTAGATTATTTGATACATATGGATTCCCAATTGAATTAACAGAAGAATTAGCTCATGAAAAAGGATTAAAAGTAGATACAGAAGGATTTAAAGAAAAATTTAAACAACACCAAGAACTATCTAGAACAGCATCTCAAGGAAAATTTAAAGGTGGACTATCTGGTGGAGGAGAAATGCAAACTAAATACCACACAGCAACACACTTATTAAATGCTGCATTAAAAGTTGTAGTTAACCAAGATGTACATCAAAAAGGTTCAAATATAACAGAAGAAAGAATGAGATTCGACTTTTCATGTGACCATAAACTTACAGACGAAGAAAAACAAAAAACTGAAGAATTAGTAAATAAGTGGATTCAAGAAGGACTTGAAGTAACGGTTGAAGAAATGAGTAAACAAGACGCAATAGCTTCAGGTGCAGAATGTATGTTTATCGAAAAATATCCAGACATTGTAACAGTATATAAAATTGGTGAAGTATCAAAAGAATTATGCGGTGGACCACATGTTAAAAATACAAACGAATTAGGAAAATTCAAAATAGCAAAAGAAGAAGCATCATCTGCAGGAGTAAGAAGAATAAAAGCTATTCTTGAATAATGTAAAAAACAGTGTAAAAACGCAAAAAAACAAAATAAATAAGGGAAAAAATCTCTTATTTATTTTTTTCATATGATATAATTAATTAGGTGAAAAAAATGAATATTTATAATTTTACATTAGAAGAATTAGAAAACTATTTAATTGATAACGGATTTAAAAAATTTAATGCGACACAATTAATAGAATGGATTTATGAAAAGAAAGTCTATGATTTTGATAAAATGACAAATTTATCAAAAAAGTTAATTCAATTTTTAAAAGAAAATATTATTATTGAAAAACTTAAAGTTGTAAAAACAGAAAGAAGTAAACTTGCAAATAAATATTTAATTGAACTGACAGATTCAAATAAAATAGAATGTGTACTGATGAATCATGATTATGGATATTCATTATGTGTATCAAGCCAAGTTGGCTGCAATATGGGTTGTTCATTTTGCGAAAGTGGAAGATTAAAAAAAGTAAGAGACTTAGAATTAAATGAACTTATAGGTCAAATTATATGTGTTCAAGAATATGAAAATATTAGAATAGATTCAGTAGTTGTAATGGGAATAGGTGAACCATTTGATAATTTTAATAATATAAAAAGATTTATTAGTGTTGTAACACATAATAAAATGATAGGAATAGGCCAAAGACACTTAACTATTTCAACATGTGGACTAGTACCAAAAATATATGAATTTGCAGACCTTGAAACAGGTGTGAATTTAGCAATTAGTTTACATGCTCCAAATAACGAAATAAGAGATAAAATTATGAAAGTAAATAGAGCATATAAAATAGAAAAACTAATGGAAGCTTTAGACTATTATATAGAAAAGACTAATAGAAGAGTAACAATTGAATATATTATGTTAGCAGGTATAAATGATACAGATGAATGTGCAAGAGAACTATCTTCGCTTATACAAGGAAAGCTAATGTATGTAAACTTAATACCATATAATGAAACAACACACTTTGAATTAAAAAGAAGTAATGACTTTAAAATAAAAAGTTTTTATGATATACTTAAATCAAATAATATAAATGTAACAATAAGGAAGGAAATGGGTGGTAACTTATCAGCTGCCTGTGGACAACTTAGGGCAAATGCGCAAAAGGAGTAAACTATGAAGACATATTATCAAACAGATCCAGGGAAAGTAAGAAGTCATAATGAAGACTCAGTAAATATAGTGAAAAATTTAAATGATGAATATTTAGTAGTTGTAGCTGATGGAATGGGTGGACATAAAGCAGGAGAAGTAGCAAGTTCACTAGCAGTAAATGAGTTATCTAAAAGATTTAGCGAACTATCAAGTGTTGGAACAAAAGAAGAAGCAGTTATTTGGCTAAAAGAAATAGTAGATGAAATAAATGTGAAAATACTAAAATTTGCTGAAGAACACGTAGAAGCAACAGGGCTTGGAACAACATGTGTATGTTCT
The DNA here is from genome assembly GCA_045638445.1 of Bacilli bacterium. Classification (GTDB taxonomy): domain Bacteria; phylum Bacillota_I; class Bacilli_A; order RF39; family UBA660; genus CAG-1000. The sequence continues at coordinate 14,576 of JAZUBJ010000014.1, forward strand.
ATTATTACAGATAATTTTTTACTATTTGGAAACGTAGGAGATTCAAGTGGATATGTTTTAAAAAATGGTAAATTATATAAAGTAACAAGAGATCACACTCTTGTAAATATACTACTAGAAAATGGTGAATTAACAGAAAGTGAAGCAAAAACACATCCACAAAAAAATGTATTAATGAAAGCATTAGGTGCTGCGGAAGAAATAGATGTGGATATATTTGATGTGGAAAAAACACTTGATGGAGTTTTACTATGTAGTGATGGACTTACTAATATGGTAAGCGTAGAACAAATGGAAAAAATATTAGGGGATAAAGATTTAGATTTAGAAGATCAAGTAGGAAAAATGATAATGAAAGCAAATATGCGTGGTGGAACTGACAATATTACAGTTGCATGCGTCAAGTTTGGTGGTGAATAAGTGTGATAGTAAAAGGTTCAAAAATTAATGATAGATATCAAATAATTAAAACCTTAGGTGAAGGTGGAATGGCTAATGTATATTTAGCACATGACACAATTCTTGATAGAGATGTTGCAGTAAAAGTCTTAAGAGGAGACCTTGCAACTGACGAAAAATTTATAAGAAGATTTCAAAGAGAAGCACTATCTGCTTCTTCTTTATCACATCCAAATATAGTTGAAATGTATGACGTAGGAGAAGATGATGGTCAATACTATATTGTAATGGAATTTGTAGACGGTAAAACATTAAAACAAGTTCTAAAACAAAGAGGACACCTATCGGTAACTGAAGTTATAGATATCATGTTACAACTAACAGATGGAATGGCACATGCCCATGATGCTTATATTATCCACAGAGACATAAAACCACAAAATATAATGATGCTATCAAATGGTATGATTAAAATAACAGACTTTGGAGTAGCAACAGCATTAAACTCAACACAATTGACACAAACAAACTCTGTTATGGGAACAGTTCATTACTTACCACCAGAACAAGCACAAGGAAAAGGTTCAACAATCAGAAGTGATATTTATTCAATGGGAATAATGATGTATGAATTATTATCAGGTTCTGCACCATACAAAGGAGAAACAGCTGTAGAAATAGCATTAAAACACCTAAAAGAACCGCTTCCAAGTATAAGGAAAGTAAGTTCTCAAATACCACAATCTATTGAAAATGTAATTATTAAGTCAACAGCAAAAAATCCAAAAAACAGATATTCTGATGCAAGAGAAATGTTTGAAGACTTAAAAACAGCATTAGATGAAAGCAGAAGTAATGAAAAAAGACATGTTTATAAATATCCAGAAAACGATATGGATGAAACAAAAGCACTTGATGAAGAAGTAAAAAAAGTAAAAGAAGAAACAAAAAAATCGAAATCAACAAAAACAAAAACAAAAACAAAAGAAAAAGTAAAGCGAAAAAAAGAAGTTGAAGAAGAGTTTGAAGATATAGATGATGAACCAAAAACACATAGAGTTCTAATCGTATTACTTGCTATATTCACAGCAATCGTATTAGGAATAGTAGTGTTTGTATTTACATATTTTGGAGCAACAAAAAAAGAACCAATTACTGTACCTGATGTAAGTAATATGGATGTAAATGAAGCTGCAAATCAACTTGTTGAACTTGGGTTTGAAGTAGAAAAAGAATACAAATATGAAGCAAGTGAAACAATTGAAGAAGGAAAAGTTGTAAAAACAGAACCACCAGTTGGAAGAAAAGTACAACCGGGAAGTGAAAGCGCTAAAGTAACAATCTATATTTCTTCAGGAGAAGGAGTATATGTAATTGAAAACTTTATCGGAGAAAATTACCTAGAAGCAAAAGGTAAAATTGAAGCAAAATGTGAATGTAATGTAATTATTGAAACAGAAAAAGTAGATGAAAAAGAAAAGAAAAAAGAAGATGAAGTATTAAAAATAAAACCAGGAGTTGGAGAATCAAGCAAATTTGGTGAAACAATAACAATTATTATTCCAGAAGTTGAATATAAATATCCTGATTTTACAGATGGTTATACATTACTACAAATAGAAGATTTTGCAGAAAAACATGAATTAAATCTTCAAATAAAATATACAACAGATGATTCATTACCAGAAGATACAATCATTAAACAAGATAGAGCAAAAGACTCAGTTGTAACTCCAGGAGCAACATTAACAATAACTGTGTCACAAAAATCACAAATAGTTGATACACCAGAAGATGAAACAGTCCCAGGTGAAGGAGATACAACAGATACAGAAACAGGGGAATAATATGAAAGGTAAAATAATATGCATTAATGCATCACTTCATAAAGTGTTGTTAGAAAATAATACAATCATTGACACACGTACAAGGGGAAAACTTAGAAATGAAAAAGTACACCCAGTAGTAGGTGATAATGTTGTAGTTAATCTAGAAACAAAAACTATAGAAAAAGTAGAACAAAGAAGGAATTATTTAGAGCGCCCATTAGTAGCCAACATAGATAAACTTTTAATTGTAATGAGTACATCTATTCCTTCTTTTTCTGACTATTTAATTGATAAATTTTTACTAATAGCTCATGCAAATAAAATTGAACCAATAATTATAATTACAAAAGTTGATATGATTACACAAAAAGAAAAATCAGATATAAAAAAATATATGAACTACTATAGAAAACTAGGTATAAAAGTATATTTAAATACAAGTGTATCAAAAATCAAAAAAGAATTTAAAGGTTCTGTAGTAGCATTGTGTGGACAAACAGGCGCAGGTAAATCAAGTTTACTAAATAAGATAGATGCATCGTTAAAACTAAAAACTGGTGAAGTATCACTTTCTCTTGGAAGAGGAAAACATACAACAAGATTAGTTGAATTATTAGAAGTAAATAATGGTCTAATCGCAGATACACCAGGATTCAGTTCGCTTGAAATATCAATGGATAAAAAAGAAATAAAAAATCATTATCCTGACTTCAACATCCCATGTAAGTATAGAAGTTGTCTTCATATAAAAGAAGATGGATGTGAAATAATAGAATTAGTAAAAAAAGGAAAAATTCCATCTTGGAGATATGAAAACTATTTAAAATTTATAAGTGAGGTAACAAAATGAAAGTAAGTGTATCAATATTATCAAGCAAAATAAAAGCATCTGATATTACAAAAAAACTAGATTCAACATGTGCAGACTACATTCACTTAGATATAATGGATGGTAAATTTACTGAAAACAAAACATGGACATTAAGTGAAGTAAAAAAGATAATAAGTTATTCAAAATTACCACTAGATGTACACTTAATGGTAAACAATCCAGAAAAATATATTGAAGACTATGCAATGATGAACACAAGTTATTTAACATTTCATTACGAAGCTGTAAAAGACGTAGAAGAAATGATAAACAAAGTAAAAGAATACGGATTAAAAGTAGGGGTATCTATTTGTCCAGATACAAATGTAGAAGTTTTATTCCCATACTTAAATCAAATTGATCAAGTTTTAGTAATGTCAGTTGTACCAGGTAAAAGTGGACAATCTTTTATAGAAACTTCACCTGAAAAAATAAAAAAATTAAAAGAAGAAATATTAAAACAAAATACAAAGACAATTATATCTGTTGATGGAGGAATAAATAACGAAACAGGCTTACTTTGCAAAGAAGCAGGAGTAGATATGCTTGTATCAGCTTCATACATACATCAAGATATAATACAAAATACAAAAATTCTTAAAAATTTATAATGAGTTTAATCTCATTATTTTTTTTGATATAATAAAGAAGAAATAACAATTATAAATACTAAGTAGGTGAGATATGAAAAATAATACATTTGCTAAAACATTAATTGAAGAAATAAAAAAGAATAACAAACTTCCAAGAACAAAAACACTTTCTTTAGAAGATGTATTATCGAAAGATGAAAATGGAATTACTTTATTAGAATACATGGTAAAAAATGATATTCCATACCTTTATAAATTTATTCCGGGATTAACTCAATCTTTTGAAGCAATTCAAATATTTTATAAATATAATAAATTTAGAGAACTTCCAAATCTAAGTAATAAAGTTTATTTTACAAAATATCAAGATACTTATTTTATAGAAAAATTAATTGAAATAAAAGAAATAGATGAAATAAGTAATTTATCATTTGAATATGATTTTAGGTTATTTGAAGTATTTAAAAAACACAAAAGACTAGATTTATTAGAAAAAATAAAAATAAACCAAATAGATTTAATGTCACAAGTAAATGAAAATGAAACA
>JAZUBJ010000015.1:0-5434 GCA_045638445.1 Bacilli bacterium
GTGATTATGTAGATGAATATTATGTTAGTCATTTTAGTGATTATTATAAAAATGTATATTATACAAGACATTCTTTAAGAAGTAATTATTTTGATAGAGATGAAATTAAACCTAATAGTATTTATAATACAGGAACATTTAGTGTAGAAATTAAGAGTAAAGTATATAATTATGAATTTAGAGAAGAAAATTTAATTTATTCTTCTAGTCTTTATTTAGATTTTAATGAGTTTGAAACTAAAAAATTAGATTTTTGTGTTCATTCTGAAGAGGAAGTAAGTATTTCTACAGATGGTAATCTTGAAGAGTATGTAGATGATGGGACTACAAAGTGTTATTATTTAAGTAATACTGATAATGTTAGTTTTAATAAATATTATTCTTCAGCAAACGATAATTATTTTAATGATGGTTATTATGTAAATGATGGAAATAATAATTATTATGTTCCTGGAAATAATTTTAATTCTAATAGTGAATATAATTATGAATATTAGTGATTGAAAGTAAAAATATTTTATGTTATAATCACTTTAAATGTTGAAGAAATATTGTTAAATCTCTTATAAAAGTGATTCTAGGATAGTGTGAACTAGATTATAATATTTAATGATTCCTATCTTCATTTACAGGTAATAAAAGTTACCCGGGTAAAACCGTTATATTGATAAGTTAAATAAAGGATGGTACCGTCATTATGACTCCTTGTGTATCATTCTTTTTATTTTGAGGAGGAAAAATGAAAAACGAAAAGATTACAGAGAGAAGCGTTGATTTTGCTAAATGGTATACTGATGTTATTAAAGCTGCTAAGTTAACTGATTATTCTTCAGTAAAAGGGTGTATTATTTTAGAACCTAATGGATATGCAATTTGGGAAAAAATGCAAAGTGTTCTTGATACAATGTTTAAAAAAACTGGACATAAAAATGTATATATGCCTGTATTTATTCCTGAGAGTTTATTAAATAAAGAAAGTGAGTTAATTGAAGGATTTGCTCCTGAATGTGCTTGGATAACTACTGGTGGAAGTAATACTTTAGAAGAAAGAATGGCTTTTAGACCTACAAGTGAAACATTATTTAGTGATTATTATGCAAAGAAGGTTAGATCGTATAAAGATTTACCTTTACTTTATAATCAATGGGCTAATGTTGTTAGATGGGAAAAAGAGACAAGACCTTTTTTAAGAAGTAGAGAGTTTTTATGGCAAGAAGGTCATACTGTTCATGCTACTGAGGATGAAGCTAAACGTGAAACAGATAAGATGTTAGAAGTTTATAAAGAATTTTTTGAAAAATATTTAGCTATTCCTGTTGTTACTGGTAGAAAAACAGAAAAAGAAAAATTTGCTGGAGCAGAGTATACTTTAACTATTGAAGCTTTAATGCAAAATGGTGTATGTTTACAATCTGGAACTAGTCATTATTTTGGACAAAAATTTTCTAAAGCATATGATATTAAATTTATAAATAAAAATAATGAATTTGAGTATGCTTATCAAACATCATGGGGTGTATCAACAAGAATGATTGGTGCTTTAATTATGGCACATTCAGATGATAGAGGGCTTGTTTTACCTCCTAAAATTGCTCCAACTCAAGTATGTATTGTACCAATAAAAAATGACGAGAAATTATTATCAATTGCAGAAAAAATAGAGGGAAGTTTAGTTTCTAAAGATATAAGTGTTTATATTGATGAAACTGATAGAAGTGCTGGATTTAAATTTGCTGAAGCTGAAGTAAATGGATATCCAATTAGAATTGAACTTGGATTTAGAGATCTTGAAAATAATGAAGTTACAGTTGTTAGACGTGATACAAGTGATAAAATGACTGTAAAATTAAATGATGTGGTTAATGTTGTTATGCAACAACTTGATAAAATGCAAAATGATATGTTTGAACGTGCTCTTAAAAATAAAAATGAAAGAACATATACTGTTACATCTTTAGAAGAAGTTGAAAAGATTATGAATGAAAAACCAGGATTTGTTAATGCACATTGGTGTGGTAATGAAGAGTGTGAACTTAAGATGAAAGAAATTCGTGGTACTAAATCTAGATGTATATCTGAAACAAAAGATTATGAAACAGAAACATGTATTGTTTGTGGAAAGAAAGCTAAACATAATGTTGTTTGGGGAATTCAATATTAATATATTATTATAGGGGGAATTATGAAAAGTGAAGAATTAAAAAGATTAAAGGCAGGTGCACTTGCTTTAATGATGAGTTTCTCTTTAACAGGTTGTGCTTCATCAAATGGATTTGAATTTGTTAAGGGAGAAAATAGAAGTATCGAAGCGAGTCATTATTCTAGTGTTAACAATACTTTTATTAATAAATGTTATGTTGCTGAAGTTTATAACAAATTAAAAGGAGAAAATGAACTTTATATTGTTACGGAGAGTTCTTATGAAGATTGTAAAGCATATAATGATGTGTTTACTCCTTATTCTCTTATATTTAGTGATAATAACGGTATTAATGAGTTTTTTGAATTTAAAAAAGTTATTCCTTTAGTTGATTATGTTAATGCGCTTGGTCTAACTCAATATAGTTATACATATGAAGATTTAAAGGTAATTCTTGATAATATAAAAGATGTTCATGTATTTGAAGATAATTTAGAATTAACTAAATAATTTAGTTATAAAAACGTTGACAAACGAATAAAATTAGTGTATATTATGTACGTAGTTAAAAAAGAAAGAAAGAGATCCACTCTTCACCAGATGTGAATGACACGTTGGTAATTAAGCTTATTTATAATTTTTAGTTAAATTAGAATATGTTTTAAAGTGGATCTATAAGTCCACTTTTTTAAATGAAAAATATGGAGGTGTTAGCAATAGCTAAGCAAGGTAATGAAGTTCTTATTAATGAACAAATAACTCTTCCTGAAGTTATGGTTATTGGACCTAACGGGGAAAAAATCGGTATTAAAAGTATTGGCGATGCTCAAACATTAGCTAAATATGCCGGATTAGATTTAGTTTTGTTAAATAGCGATCCTAAAAATCCAGTTTGTAAAATAATTGATTATAATAAGTATCGTTATGAAAAACAAAAACAAATTAAAGAAGCAAAAAAAAGACAAAGAGAACAAAATCTTGAAGTTAAAGAGTACAGATTAAGTGTTACTATTGATGTTGGAGATTTTGAAACAAAATTAAGAAATGCAAAAGCATACTTAGAAAAAGGACATAAGATCAAAGTTGCTGTTAGATTTAAAGGTAGACAACTTGCACATCCAGAACTTGGACGTGATGTAATTATGCGTTTTGCAGAAAAGTTAAATGATGTTGCTGAAATCGAATCAATGCCAAAAATGGAAGGTAGAAGTATGCAACTATTCTTAACACCAAAAAAATAAATAAAGAAAGAAGGAAATAAATATGCCAAAGATGAAATCACATGGTGGAATCAGTAAAAAAATTAAAGTAAGAAATTCTGGTTCTGCTAAAATCGGACATGTTGGAGCTAACCATAATAGTGGAAAGAAATCAACAGATTTTAATAGAAAAGCAAGAAAGGGTTCTGTATTAAGCACAGGAGATGCTAAAAGATACAAAGGACTAGTTAAGTAAGGAGGGTAGCGAATAAATGACAAGAGTTAAAGGTGGAACTGTTTCTAAAAACAGAAGAAGAAAAGTTTTAAAAAGAGCTAAAGGATATTTTGGAAGTAAACATAGATTATATAAGACTGCTCAAGAACAATTATTCCATAGTGGTGCTTATAGTTACCAAGATAGAAAGAAAAGAGGAAATGAATTTAGAAAATTATGGATTACAAGAATTAATGCTGCTTGTAGAAGTAATGATATCGTATATTCAAAATTCATTAATGGACTTAAAAAAGCTAATATCGAAATTAATAGAAAAATGCTTAGTGAACTTGCTATTTTTGCACCAGAAGAATTTACTAAACTAGTTAATCTTTCTAAAGAAGCTTTAGCTGGTAAAGCTGTTAAAGAAGAAAAAGTAGTTGAAAAAGTTGAAAAAACTATTGAAGAAAATAAAGATTATTCAAAATTATCAGTTGCTGAATTAAAAGAATTATGTGCTGAAAAAGGTATTGATACAACTGGTATGAAAAAAGCTGATTTAGTTGCTGCTTTAAATTAATTAATATAAACTATTGAGAAATCAATAGTTTTTTTTGTATACAAAATAGTATAAATATGTTATAATATGCATCACTAAAGGGGGATAAAATGAAATTTGAAGAAGCGCTTGAGTTTTTTATGTTTGATGATGATTATTCATTAGAAGATTTAATTAAAATATATTTAGATAATATATTTATAATGAATGAATATGATTTTACGGATTTAAAAGATCAAATGAACAAATTAAATGCTGCAAAAGATTGTTTATTAGAACATTTATTAGAAAAAAAGATTATTGAAAATAATTTAGATGATGTTTGTTCTTATAGAGAACAAAAAATGATGGAGTTAGAGTTCTTTTTTGCATTAGGTGAAAATAACAAGTTAAAATTGTCATCATCTGATGTTGCATTAATAACTGCATTAAAGTCTTTTTTTGCTGAGGAGACAATAGATAAGGACAAAAAAGTAATTGATTGTTTATATGATGGTGTTAAAGATACAATATTGAGATTTTATAAAAAAATAGCTTTAAATTATGGTCATGAAAATGGTGTTTATATAGATGAAGAGTATGTATATAAAATTATAAATGATAAATGTTCTCTTTTAGATTTTTGGAGACTACTTGAATTATTTAGAAAATCTAAAACATATATTGTAAAAAGATTATTTGAAGAAGAAAAGAAATATTATGGTTATAATGGATATAATCCACGTATTATAAATCAGATTAAAGAGAAATATAAAGAAAATATTATTTTTGAATATATACAAAATGGATATGTTGATTTAGATGGTCGTATAAATGAAATGCATAATGAAATAAAGAATGAGTTAGACGAGTACGCTAAGATTAATCCACAACCTAAAGAATTAGAAAAAATCTTAGGAGAACTTGGTTCTAGAAGATTATTAAATGAATATCAATCATTTCGTAGAACATTAAATTTTAATCATAAGTGTAATATTTCTTATGTTCAAAATGGTGTAACTGATTTAGTAAATAAAGTAGAAGGACATCAAAGAAAAAAAGAAGTATTTCAATTAAACAGAACAAGAATTTTAGAGATACGTGAATCATTAATAAAAAGATGTCCTAAAAAATATGCTAATAATAAGTTAAAAATATTACAACGTAAAAAACTTGGAATATTATTAGATTTGTTTGATAAAGGGTGTTTAGATTTTTGTGATATTGAATATTTTAATTTGTTTAATAATATTACATTTTTAGATAGAGAAAATGATAATAAAGTAATTGAATTGATTATAAAAAAACTTTATCCTTATTATGATTCAAATGTAACTAAGAGT
>JAZUBJ010000016.1:0-6493 GCA_045638445.1 Bacilli bacterium
GCTTAATTTCATTTAAAAAAGTTTTTCTCATAGTATGACTCATTTTATAGAATTCTAAAACTTTATATTCATCAATATTAACAAAATACATTAAATAACAAATAAACATATCAATCATTATAACAACATATAACTTATCACAATCAGCTTTTACACTTCTTATAACTCTATCTAAATGATTTAATTTTTTTTCAGTATTTTTTAAAAATTTTTCGATTTTTTTACTCATACTACCACCCTACAACCATATTATATATTTTTTAATTTTAAATATCAATAATGTTTGACTTATTATTTTTACTAATATATAATAAATTTCATCATGTTTTTACGGGGGTATTTTATGCAAAAAGATAATAATACAATCGCATATATTTACAAAAGAAAAATTATAGATGAAGATAACGATTACATAACTTACACATATACTCTTGAAGGAGTTGCAGTTGGTAAAGAAGAAGAACTTGGAAATTATTCTTACACTTTTACACCTGATGCAACAATGTGTTCAAATGAAAACTTAATCAATAAAACTTTTGTGTCAATTGATGACCCAGCATGTCTAACTGAAGAATATGTCTATTGTTTCCCATCATATTTAGCAGATATGAAAGAAGAAGAAATACAAATTATGTATGAAAAATCAATAGATGAAACAATGGTTATAAGAGATTACATTCTATGTCAAGTATATACAAAAGGTTCAACATCTATTAACACACAATACATTGACCCAGAAAGATTTGAATTAACAGATATATCAACAGATGGAATTGAAGGAATAATTTCTATATTTGCAAACAAACACGACAAAGTTCATGAAGTAAAAGAAATTATAAGAGACATATATGACATGCCTGATATACATGATCCAAAAACAAAAGAAAACCAAATATATGCTAATGACATATATCAACAAACAAGCAAAACAGTTATATGTCAAGATGAACAAATAAAAGAAATAGCAGCAACTATTGCTAAAAACCAAAGAATAAAAACTCCTGCATTAAAAGATAACTTATTAATATGCGGACCAACTGGAGTTGGAAAAACAGAAATATTTAGATGTATAGGAAAACAATTAGATATTCCTGTTATATATGAAGATTCAACGGAATACACAGCTGCAGGATATGTTGGAAAAAGCGTAACAGATATGCTTTACAATTTATACTTAGCTGCTAATGGAGATATCAAAAAAGCAGAACGTGGAATAATAATAGCAGACGAAATAGATAAAAAAGTATCTGGAAATTCACAACACGAAGTATATACTACTGCAGTATTAGATGCACTATTAAAAATGTCAGAAGGACACAAATATCATATCGAAACTAAAAATTGTCAATTTGATATAGATACATCATTCATAACATTTGTATTCTCTGGAGCATTTAGTGGAATTGAAGAATTCAACGAAAGAAAAAGAAAGTTAGGTTTCACAAGTCAAGAAGACGAAGAAGAAGCAGTTAAAACTACAAATTCATATACAGAACAAAATCTTATAAAATATGGATTAAAACCTGAGTTTCTAGGAAGAAACACATTAATTGTTATGAATTCTCTTGATATAGAAGACTTCAAAAAAATAATAACTGAATCTGACAAAAGTGTTTTATTATTATATAAATATTTACTTGAAGAGATTGGTGTAAAATTAATATATGACGAAAGTTGTATAGAAGCAATTGCTATCAAAGCAAAAGAACTTGGTGTTGGAGCAAGAAGTATTAAAAAGATAATAGAAAAAGCATTCAAAATCATTAAATATCAAGTATTCTCAGAACAAAAATATTCAGAACTAATAATAACACCAGAAACATTTGAAGATAATACAAAATTCACATTAAAATAATAACTCATTAACACTTATCACATTAAACCCACGACTCTTAATATAATTAAGTGTTATACGAAGTTCATTTAAATTATTATAAGATTCCTTAATAAATATAATATTACCTTTATTAAGGAGTTTTTTTATGTTTGAAAATAAATCAATATCTATATAATTAACTATTTTTAAAGTATTAAAACCATTTCTTTCACATTCTTTTAAATTATCTTCATCATAATAAACACATATAACACTATCAAAATAATCAACATTATTCCCTTTATAAATCAAATTAGTTTGACTTCCCTCATAATAATCATTAACCATTAAATTATATTTAATATTAAATTCATCAAATATTTTAATCATATCTTCATAATAATTATAATTTACAACATCAATAACAATGCTTATATTCTTTTCATGAACATTTCCACTAATAATATATTTATCTAAATTATCTCTACTATTTAAAATACATTCATCCCTCATAAACACAAGTTTATCTTCATTAAATAAACCACCCTTCATATTCGAAAAACTCTTTTCTTTATCAACAAGAATACCATTATAACCAAGAACAATACCCTCTTCACTTATACTTCCCTCTATACAATATCTATTATTAACTCTCGCATACTTATCAATTTCATCCAAAATAGAATTATTATTAATAGAATATTTAATTAATCTATCTGTATATATATAAATAAATATACATATAATAATTAATAATATAAATTTAAAATATCTCATATTAAAGAATATAAAAAAACATGTAATTTATACATGTTTATAAGTAATCTTTTTAACAAGTTCCATTTCCTTATCAATAGTTGGTTTTACTAATCTAGCACTTTCAAAATCTTCACGACTAATACCAAGCATATTAATAAGCTCTTCAAAATCACTTTCTTTTCTACTTGTAGTAAAATTAAATAATTGCTTTAAATATTTCTCTCTGTCACTCTTACATAACTCATTCATATTTAAAGATAGATAAATACCAAGAGAATATTTCATAGCTTCAATCATATTTGCAGTATCACATGGAAAACTTCCATCTTCAAGCATATCCATTTCATTTCCCTCAGGATCAACATATTTTCCATTTGCAGAAACAACATGTCCTAAATGATCTAAATAAAATGACTCTAAAGCATTAACATTTCTATATTCACTCATCATTCCTCTACCCATAGAATAAGTATCTGCAAGAATTACATGAGCATCTTTAGAATAATAATTACAATCTATTAAGTATTTTAAAAAACCAATTTCAAAAAAACATGAAGGAACCTCAGTTAAAATATCTTCAGAAGAAATCAATCTTTTTGATTGAGGAAATAAAAATGTTTCTGAATCAATCGCATGACCAAGTTCATGACATAAAGTAGTTAAAGTTAAAATATCATATCTTCGTCCCTTGTCAACTGTAATGTATCCATTTTTCAAACAACTAGATTCAATAAAAACACCTGTTGTGGTATTAAGCATTGAAGAACCAAGTTCAATTCTTCCTTCATCTATATATTTTTTTACAATATTATAAATTTTATCACCATATATAGAAAAGTATGAAAGTAATAATTCACTAAAATCTTTTTTACTCATACTGCTGATTCTAAATGGAGGCAAATAACTAATATACTCTTTATCATCAAAAATACTCTCAAAACTTTTAAATCCATTTAACATAATATCTTTATTAGTATTATAAAATTTACATACATTTCTAATAATATTTCTCTCTAAATCTTGAATTATTTTATATACATCTTCAGACATAATCCTGTCTTCAACAAACGTAGTCTCACCATATATATTTTTTAAAATATCATCATAAGAAGCAATAATAATATGCTCAAGCGCATAGTTTTTCTTATTATACTTTCTCATTAATAAATGCTCTAACTTAGCAATATCTTTTCTTAATTGTTCTTCACTTATATTCATAATCTACTCCTTTATATTATGTTTCCTCTTTAAAAGTTTACTTACTTCATCAAACTCCGTTTCAAAAGTACGACCATTTATATACTCTATGTCATCTATACCAGCCATACAAATCAAATCAACAAAATTACCCTCGTTACGAGAACAAATAAAATCGTTAAACTTCTTCATATATTCAAGATAATCTTTTCCCATAACTTGATTCATACCAATACCTAAAACTCCACCAAGAGCATAAATAAAAGCATTACTATTTTTAATCATATCACCTATATCAGTAGAAAACATATTTCCTTCAGTATAAGTATCAACTAGCATACATATCTCATAAAAGGTTTGTTTTATAAACGCAGCTCGATAAAATAATGACTCATCACATTCAATTCTATTATCCATTAAATATTTTATAAAAGAATATTCAAAAAACTTTGAAGAAACTTCTTGATAAATATCACTATAATATTTTCCCTTTTTTTGTTGAGGATGATAATAAGTACCATAATCAACAGCATGACCAAGTTCATGAACTAACCCAGCAAGTAATTTAATATTATTTTCTTTTTCCTTAACAACAATATATCCACTCTTAAGCAGTAACGAATTATAAAAAGTTGCATCAGTATTTTTTTCACAAATACCACTTCCTGTTTGAATTCTCGCTTCATCAAAATATCTTTTAACAACACTATAAACTCTGTCACCAAATAAAGAATAAAATCCAAGTATAATATCTCTTACTTCTTTATCAGTAAATTTTTTTTCACATGGGTAAAGAATATAATTAAATATATCAGTATCTATACATAAATTGTAATAATTAGCAAATAATATTTTAAATATCCTTTCATCTTTTCTAACTCTATCAAAAAATAATTCAAGACCTTTATTATTTTCTCTAATAATTTTATTTCTTAAATAAGGATGTTTATAAATAATTTTACTACAATTAAAAGCTTGCCCAGTTAAATCATATAAAATAGTATTGTAAGCAGTTAAAGAACGACTCTCATCAGTTTCTCTATCTTTACTTACACCATTATACAAACTACAACCTAATTTCCAAACTTCATCAAATAACATAGATACATCAATATCCATAACATCATCCCTATTCTTTTATATTATATCTTTTTTTCATTTGTTTTAATGTTAATTCAATATTTCTATTAAGAATATCACCATTTATAAACTCATTACTATTAATACCTCCATTTTGAAGCAAAGTAACAACATCAGCTTCATTACGAGAAGATATTAAATTCATAAAATATTTCATATATCCTTCTCTATCATTTCTAGCAATATCATTCATTGCAAGAGCAACATAATAACCAAGACCATATAAACAAAGTTCTCTAAAATCTTCACCTATATCAACCCCATCAAGTTTCAAGTTTTCAGTTTTAATCATATTAGAAAGATATAAATTTCTAAAAAACATTTGATTAAAATGATATCCTTTTAATGCAATAACACCATTTTCATCAATTTTAGTATCATATAAATAATCCATCATTCCCCAATCAAAAAATGCAGAAGGTACCTCATTAAAAGGATCATCATATACTCTTATTTTCTTTTGTTGAGGATTATAAAATAATTCTTTATCTATAACATGTCCAAATTCATGAGCTAAATAACCAAGTGTTGAAGAATTAAATTTATCATGAGTTATACAAACATAACCCTTTTCAAGTAAAACAGAGCCAGAAAAAAATGCAACTGCACTAAATTCTTCATCTTTAAAACCTAATTGAATTCTACCCTCATCAAAATATTTTTTAACGATTTTATATATTTTATTACCATACTCTGAAAAATAAGAAAGTAATATATCTTTAGCATCATTTACACTATATCCTCTTAATTTCCCTCCACAAGTATAATCCATCATTTCAGATTCATTATAAACATAAGCGTGATTAGTAAATATATCATCAAATAAATCTTTCTCAAGTAAAATTCTAGTATAAAAGTTAACAAGTGATCTTTCATGTTCAGAATTAACGAACTTAACCATATTAGGATACTTTTCCAAAATAATTCCAGTATTTAAACACATACCAAGTAAATTATTAATAATAGAATTTAACGCAATAAAAGAAGAATACTCTCTAGCGATTCTATCTTTTGATAATCCATTATATAAAGCATTACCAAGCATTCTTGTCTCATCTACCAGTTGTTGTTTATTTATATCCATAAGTTCCCCCAAACTATCACGTATCAAAAATTTATTCTACAATAAAATAAATAAAAATACAAATAAAAAATACTTAGATAAACTAAGTATTTAATAATTATTTATTTTTAGGTTCAATTTTTTCTTTTCCACCCATATACATTCTTAATGGTTCAGGAATACTAATAGAACCATCTTCATTTAAATTATTTTCTAAAAATGCAATTATAGCTCTAGTAGAAGCAAGAACTGTATTATTAAGTGTATGTAAATAATATGTTCCATTTTCTCCTTTACAACGAATACCTAAACGTCTAGCTTGAGCATCACCTAAAGTTGAACAAGAACAAACTTCAAAATATTTTTGTTGTCTTGGACTCCAAGCTTCAATATCACAAGATTTAACTTTTAAATCAGCTAAATCTCCACTACAACATTCAAGTTGTCTTACAGGAATATTTAAACTTCTAAATAATTCAACACTATATCTCCACATTTTTTCATACCATTCCATAGAA
>JAZUBJ010000017.1:0-7407 GCA_045638445.1 Bacilli bacterium
TGTCTATATTTCATATTATCACCTTATTTTTATTTTATCATTTTTTATTTATAATTACTTTATTAATTAATGGTAATTTTGTTTTTTTATTACTAATTACATT
Source organism: Bacilli bacterium (assembly GCA_045638445.1). Classification (GTDB taxonomy): domain Bacteria; phylum Bacillota_I; class Bacilli_A; order RF39; family UBA660; genus CAG-1000. The sequence continues at coordinate 104 of JAZUBJ010000017.1, forward strand.
TTGTATTCCTTGTACTGATAAAAATATATTTAATAGTATTATTAAAGAAGATATTATATCTGATAGTCTCCATAGTATTTTTATTTTACCTATTAATAATGTAATTATTAATAATATTGATGTATATATAAATAGTCTTATTGCTTGTTTGGAATGAAATGTTACATCTTTATTGTTTGCAAATAAATATACTACTATTGATAATGGTCCAATATATGAAACTATAGATAGTAGTTTTTCTTTGTTATTCATAGGTCTCCTTATACATTAAAAGAAGACATTAATTTGTCTTCTTAAAATATTTTGTTAATATTTTTTCAAGATCACTTGTATTTATTGGTTTTGATAAATATTCATCAAATCCTTCTCCTAAGTAATGCTCTTTCATTCCACTAACTGCATTTGCAGTTAATGAGATTAATGGTGGTAATTCATAACCATCTAATCCTCTTAATGCTTTCATAGTTTCTATTCCTGACATATCTGGCATTACTTGGTCCATAAATATTATATCGAATTTTTCTTCACTTTTTACTTTATAAATACAGTCTTGTCCACTTGATACTGTAACTACTTTAAATTTGTATCTTTCTAGTAGTCTCTTAATAACTTTGTTATTTAATTTATTATCATCTACTACTAAAGCTACTTTATTCTCGCAGTCAATTTCTGTTGATTGAGATACATATTCTTCTTTGATTAATTCTTTTAATGGTGTTGGATTTATAACTTTTTGTGGTATTTCTATGTAGAATGTTGTTCCTACTTGATACTCACTTTCAAACCAAATTTTTCCTTCCATTAAATCTAGATACTCTTTAGTTATTGATAGTCCGTAGCCAGCTCCTTCAATTTCGTTATCTATTGAACTTTCTAATCTTGTTCCTTTTTTAAATAATTTATCTTGGTCCTCAGGTTTAATTCCATTTCCTGTATCAGCAATTTTAAATAATAATTTTTCTCCTAGTGGTAACTTTGTACTTGTAATATCAAAAGTTATTTTTCCTACTTCTGTATATTTAGCAGCATTTGTTAAGACATTTTGTAATACTTGATATATTTTAATAACATCTCCTTCATATACACTTGATAATTCTCCAGATAAGTTTACTTCAAGTGTTACATTCTTTTGTCCTAATTTTGATTTTACTACACCAGATATATCATCAATAAGATTTTTTATGTTATATTCATTTTTTATAGTTATTTCATTTCCACTTTCAATTTTAGAAATATCCAGTACATTATTTACAATTTCTAATAAGTTGTTTCCTGATAAAATAATATGATTCATTGTCTTTTTGACTTCATCAACATTATATTCTTCAAGATTTTCTAGATTTGTACATAACGATGTTATATAACTAACTGGTGTTTTTATTTCAGATGTTACATTTGATAAGAAATCTGTTTTTGTTTTTGCACTATCTTTTATAGTTTTTTGTGCTTTTGATAATTCTCTTGTTATTTCTATATCTGGATTTGCATATGTTAAATATACAATTGATGTTATTATCGCAGTTGAAAAAGCATATATTGATATAGAAGGCATTAATACTTGTAATATTACAAATAGTGTACAATATATAATCATATTAATACTTTTTTTATCATCTTCATCTAATTTTTCTTTGTTCTTTTTCATTAAGACATTTATAATCACAATTATTGATAGTGAAATTAATATACTTAAAATCGATAATATTAAACTTGTAAAAGTGATATTTCTAAAATCAAATTTTTCATATATTGAAACATGTGGGAGCAATAATAATATAACCTCTAAAATTGTAAATACTATCAATATTACTCTTACTAATATATTTGTTTCCCATAAGTCTTTCATTGTTTTATTTTTATATTTTTGAATTATAATTATTAGAAATAAAAGTAATATTTCCCAAAATGCTACAAATAGTAAATTATATGTTCTCCAAAATACCAAATTAATTATAAATGAATTTAATGATACTAGCATTGTCGAATAAAGAAGTGTTATTAAGCAAAATAGAAAACTTGTATATGTTAATGTATTAAAAAGCTTACTTTGTAAATTATTTATTTTTTCTTTTGTATCATAAATCATGAATATTATCATTAATATTGATAAGCTTACTATTGCTGGTGATAATCCATTTTGCATATTTCTCCTCCTTTACTATTAATCATCTTCGTTTTGTGCGAATATTTCTTTCATCACCCTATTTAATTCTTTAAATACAATTGGTTTTTGTAAATAATAATTAAATCCTTGTGCGATATATTCTGTTTTTAATGCATCATAATTGTTTGCTGTTAATGCTACTATTGGTGGTATTTCACATCCTGTTGAATTTAATGCTTTTATAGTTGCTATACCATCCATTTCTGGCATCATGTGATCTAAAAAGATTATGTCTATTTTTTGATTCTTAACTATTTCTACACATTCTTTTCCGCTTTTAACTGTAATAATTTTTAAGCCATATTGCTCTAAACTTTTTCTTGCCATTGCTAGGTTTACTTCTCCATCATCAACAACCATCGCTGTTTTATCTGGTAAATAAAGTAAGTTTCTTGTTGTAGCAAGTCCGTTTGTTACATTTTCAAATATATTTCCAATTGGTAATTCACTTACTATTTTTTGTTTAATTTTTATAATATATCTTGTTCCTTGACCTTTAGCATTTATAAATTCAATATCACCATTTAATAGTGTTATTAATTCTTTTGCAATTATTAATCCTAGTTTTATGTTACTAAGTTTTCCCTCTCCTGTACTTTGTAATTTTACAAAATCTTCAAAATCTTTTTCGAAGTTTTCATTACTCATTGTATGACCTGTATTGTAAATTACAAATTTTTGTTCAAAATATCCATTTTCTTTTTTCTCTCCAGATATTTCAAGTTTTACTTCACCATATGTTGTATTATCAATTGCATTTAATAATATATATGATAATACTTTGAATATTTTATATGCGTCTCCATAGTATTCTCTTGGTATATTTTGATCAATATCAATTGTAAATCTTAATTCATCATTAGTTATTTTTGATGGTATTAAACTATTTATTTCAAATATTAAACTTTCTAAAATATATTCTTTTTCATTTAATGTTAATTCATCTGATTCTATAACTGATATATCCAATATATTATGTATTAAACTTGATAATGTTTCACTTGCATCAATTATATTTTTTAAATCTTTTTGAAAATATTCTCTGTCAAATGTTGGTTCCTCATTTATTATTTGTGCAAATCCTATTATTGTATTTAATGGTGTTCTTATTTCATGTGACATATTTACTAAAAATGCAGTTTTTGCTTTATCTTCTTTTTCGGCTTCTATTTTTGATTCTTTGTATTCATCTATTAATTTAAAATCTTGGCTTTCTATTGTGAAATAGATAACTGTGATTAATAGTGATCCGAAGAATGTTATTTCATTTAATTCTATATTAAACGCTACTTGAGCTATTATTATTAAAAAGTATAGGGTTAAAACAATAATTATTGGTTTCATGTAAATGTTTTTTATAAAATCAATATGAATATTTATATAATATAAAACAAATATACTTGCTAGTACTATATCTAAATACATATAGAATGTTGGCATTCCTGTTATAGCATAATTTGTTACGTGCTTTCCACCACTATATTCCATATCCATAAATATAAATGACACTATAAAAAATAACATAAGTATTGTGGCTATAATTAAAATTGGATATCTTACTAATTTATTCTGTTTTCTATCTCCATTATAAACTAGCGTATCTATGTAAATAACAAACATAAATTGCCATATTGCTACAAGAGATAAAAATAATTTTGAAACTATATTCGTAAATGCATTTGTTTTTGATATAGTTATCGCAAATGGAATAATAATTTCTAGTAATCCTATTACAGCTACAATTATCATTAATGCTATAAATAAATACTCTCTTAATCCTCTTTTTCTATTCTTTAATATATATATACTTAAGATAATTATTATAAATATAAGAGAAGGTAAACTAAAACCAATATTATTAAAATTCACTTAATCACCCTATTCTATATTCTAATATATATTTTATCATTTTTATTCATAAAAAAAAATGATTTTGCAATCATTTTTTATTTTTGTGTTTTATTTTCTTATTTTTTCTTAGTAGTTGTTTTAGTTGTCTTTTTAGCTGGAGCTTTTTTAGCAGCAGTCTTTTTAACTGGAGCTTTCTTTTCAGCAGCTGGTGCAGCTTTTTTAGTTGCTCTTCTTGTTTTTACATTTTTATAACCAATTGCAAATCTAATATAGAAGAATAATCCTACTAGAGCAGCAATTCCACCCCACATGAATAACATTTTTGAATATTCATAATAAAAACTATCTGGATTAAGGAATCCTGTTCCTTCTGCAGCAACTTTGTATGTTTCAATTAGTAATCCTACTAACATTGCAAAACATGCAACAAATGTTAATGCAAATACTATCTTTCCTTGAGAAGTTTCTAAATACGCTTTCTCTATTTTTTGTTCTTCTTTACAACTAAGTACAAGTTTTCTATCTTTTGCCATTTTATTCTTCCTCCTACTATGTGTATAGTATATCATACTTTTTTCGACAAAAAATATCTTTTTTTTATATTTACATTTTGTTTGTCATTTTTTGTGTAAAATAAAAATGACATTATTTTGTCATTTCTATTAATTCTTCTTCTGTTATTATTTTTATACCTAGTTCTTTTGCTTTTTTATTTTTTGATGAAGTAGAATTTATATCATTATTTATTAAATAGTTTAGTTTTGCTGATACACTACTTACTGTTTTACCTCCAAAACTTTCTATGTATTCAACCATTTCATCCCTATTTTTAAAATTATTTATACTTCCTGTTATTACAAATGTTAAGTTTTCTAATTTTAATGTTTTTGTTTCTTCTTTGATGAATTCTATTTCTTTTAATAAATTATTAAATTCATTTATAAAACTTTCATCTTTAAAAGTATTTATCCAATTTAATGCTATTATCTCTCCTACACCATCAATATTGCTAAGTTCTTCAAATGATATATTTCTTACTTTTTCAATATCATTGTTGCATGATGAACAAATTAATTTTGCTCTTGAAAGTCCTATATCTTTTATACCAAGTGCATATATAAAGTTAGCTATTTTTACATTTCTAGATTTATTTATGCTATTTATCATATTATTATATGATTTATCTTTAAATCCTTCAAAACTTAATATTTTTTCTTTATGGTTTTCAAGTTTATATAAATCTGAGAATTCATTTAAAAGATTTTCATTTATTAGTTTTGTAAGTATTTGATCAGATATACCATCTATATTCATTGCATTTCTTGTTGTAAATAAACTTAGTCTTTTTATCAATTTTGCTTTACAGTAATCATTTGTACAATAAAGATAACTAACATTATCATTTGAAATTATTTTTGCTTCATGATTACATACATTACACGTTTTTGGTATTTCATAATCATCTTTGCATGTTAGATTATTTGCTACTTGTGGAATGATCATATTTGCTTTATAGACTTCTATTGTATCTCCTATACCAAGTTTTAAATTTTTTAATATTGATACATTATGTAAGGATGCTCTAGAAACTGTAGTTCCTTCTATTTCAACTGGTTCAAATACTGCTACTGGATTAATTAGTCCTGTTCTTGATGTTTGCCAGTCTATATTTAATAGTTTTGTTTCTACGGTTTCATCTTGCCATTTAAAAGCTAAAGAATGTTTTGGAAATTTATTTGTCATTCCAAGTGATAATCCATATTCAATATCATCAAAGGATAAAACAAGTCCGTCTGATGGAATATCATAATCTATGATTTTATCTTTATATTTTAATACTTCTTCTTCAATATTATTTTTATTAACAATAACTCTCTGTACTGTTTCAAATCCTAGTGTATCTAGCCAATTAAATTGTTCATTTTTTGAATTTGATATTTTTTCAGAACAATCTACAAGCGAGAAAATTATAATATTAACATTTCTTTTTGCTGTTATTTTACTATCTAGTTGTCTTACTGAACCAGAACATAAATTTCTTGGATTTTTATATTGACTATCTTCATCAAGTTCTTCATTCATTTTATTAAAATCAGAATATTTAATTACAGCTTCTCCTCTTACAATTAAATCTCCTTTAAATGGTATGGTTAATGGAATATTTTTAAATTCTTTTACATTTTTAGTTACAACTTCCCCTATTGTTCCATTCCCTCTTGTAACTCCACTAATTAGTTTTCCATTTTTATATGTTAATACTATTGTAAGACCATCTAGTTTCCAAGATAGTAATGCTTCTTTATCTCCAACAAAATTTTCTAAATCACTTATACTTTTTGTTTTTGCAAGTGATAACATTGGTTTTGCATGTTCTACTTTTTCAAGTGTTTGTGATATTTCATGTTCTATATTTATTGTTGGACTATCTTCATATGTAATTTTTGTTTCATTTTCTAGTTCTACTAATTCATCATATAATTTGTCATATTCATAATCAGTCATTATAGGAGTACTATATTGATAATATTGAACTGATGCTTCATTTAGTAAATCTATTAATTCTCTCATTCTTTTGTTTTTGTCTTCCATAGTTTTCTCCTTGAATATATTATAACATTATATAGTAAAATTATGTCAAAAAACTAGATTTTATATTCAATAATGTTTATAATATTTTTAAGGTGAAGGGTATGAAAAATATTATTTTTTTAGATTATGATGGCGTTATTAATACTAAGGTAGAAGATTTTGATGGATACTTTGATAATCCTGAAGCAATCAGATATATAAATAAATTATGTAAAGAATTTCATTTTGATATTGTTGTTACAAGTTCTTGGAGACACCATAGTGGTTATAAAGATTTTTTATATCATTCTGGTTTAGATCCTGAAGTTAATATTATCGGATGTACTGATATATCATATAAAGGAAGAGAATTTGAAATAAAAAAATATTTAGAAGATAATACTGATATTGATATGTATATAATTATAGATGATGCATTTTTACCTGGAGAATTATGTAGACATTTAGTTCAAACTACATATAGTAAAGGTTTTAATAGAAATAAATATATAGAAGCGGTTGCTAAAATTGATTCATTATATAATAAGATAGCAAATAATTAATATTTGCTTTTTTTATGGATAATTTGTCAAATCAAGTGCAACAATTAATGATATATTCATTAATTAACTCATTTGGTGTATTATAGTTTATACATTTTCTAGGTCTATTATTTAATAGGTCTAGTTTTTCTTTTAATTCAGTATTGTTGGCTTTTGAT
>JAZUBJ010000018.1:0-9622 GCA_045638445.1 Bacilli bacterium
ATGATTTTAATGAAGTAAAAGGGTTTATACTAAATGATATATCAAAAATAAAAATAAAGAAAAACAAGCTAAAAAATGCAGTTAGAATTATAGATATAGAAAATGATTTATTAACAGATGATTATGTAATAATAATGAACTTTAATGAAGGTGTAATACCTACAAATCATAAGAATGAAGATTATTTAAATGACGAAATAAAAGAATCGTTAAATCAAAGTACATCTAGTGATCTAAACTTAAAAGATACAGAAAATCTAAAAGAAAAAATTAAATTTACAAAAAATCTAATCTTAACTTACAGAAATCATGATGAAAAAGGAGAAATATTTGTATCAAGTGCTTATCAAGAAGACCTAATAAAAAAAGAAGAAATAAATATAGAATACAATTATTCTAATGAATATAACAAAATAAAATTAGTAAGTTTAAAAGATGAATTTAACAAATTTGGCACAATTACAGAAGATTTAATCCTTTTAAACACTAAGTATAAAGAAGAATACTTATCATATAATAATAAATTTAAAAATATTAAATCACAAAAACTAAGAGAATTTATTAACGAGAAATTAACATTATCATACACAAGTGTAAATGAATACTATCAATGTGCTTTTAGATATTATTTATCATATATATTAAGGGTTAATAAATTCGAAGATACATTTGAAATAACAATAGGTAATATCTTTCATAAAATATTATCTGAATGTTTTGATGATGAATATGATTTTGAAGAAAATTTTAAAAAATGCGTAAATGAATCAAAATATGAATTCACAATTTCAGACAGATTCTTTTTAACAAAAGTAAAACAAGATTTACAGTTACTTATAGAAACAATAAAAAATCATATGAATTACACACAATTAACAAAAAGTATGTATGAAAAAGAAATAATAATTAATATAAATGAAAGATTAGGTATTAGGTTTAAAGGTATAATTGACAAAATACTTTATGAAGAATTTGATGGTTATACAGTTGCATGTATTATTGATTATAAAACAGGAAATCCAAATTTAAACATAAAGAATGTAGAATATGGACTTGATATGCAATTACCTGTATACATTTATTTACTAAAAAATTTCAACGAATTGAAAAATGTAAGAGTAGGAGGTTTTTACTTACAAAAAGTATTACATAGCGAAACTAATCAAGAAGAAAAAGTAAAAGCAATGAGACTACAAGGCTACTCAAACAATGACCTAAATATACTTGAAAAAGTAGATTCTTCTTATAATGATTCAAAAATGATAAGAAGTATGAAAACAACATCAAATGGATTCTATCAACATGCTAAAGTAATATCAGATGAAGAAATAGATGAATTATCGCAAAAAGTAGAAACAAAAATAAAAGAAGCAAGCGAAAAAGTAATCAAAGCATCATTTGATATAAATCCGAAAGAATTAAACGGGAAAAATATAGGATGTACATACTGTAAATACAAAGACATATGTTATATGACCTATAAAGATATACAAAAAATAAATTAAGGAGGTGTATTTATGCCAAGATGGACAGATGAACAATGGCAAGCTATTGAAAAAAGTGGTTCTAATATATTAGTAAGTGCCGGTGCAGGTTCAGGAAAAACAGCAGTATTGTCAGAAAGAGTAATACATAAAATTGAAAATGGTATTCATGTAAATGAACTATTAATTTTAACATTCACTAAAGCAGCAGCATCTGAAATGAAAGACAGAATTAGAAAAAAGATAGCAAAAAACGAAAATATGAAAGAAGAACTTAACTTATTAAATTCTTCATATATAACAACTTTTGACTCATTTGCACTTTCAGTTGTAAAAAAATATCACTATCTACTAAATATATCCCCTGACATTGGAATTACAGATGAATCAATTGTACTTATAAAGCAAAAAGAAATACTAAATCAAATATTTGAAGATTTCTATGCAAAAGGAAATGAAAGATTTATAAATTTAATTAACACATATTGCGTAAAAAATGATAAAAAATTAAGGGAAATTATATTAAAAATATGTAATAAAATAGACTCATTTATAAATAAAGAAGAGTATTTAACATTTATAAAAGAAGAATTGTTTAGTGAACAAAATATTAACAATATAATTGAAGAATATAAAGAATTTATTGAGACAAAAAAAGAACTTATTAACTTAGAATATGAAAATATGAGCTATTATTATGACTCAGAATTTATGCAAAAAGTAAGCGATTCAATAATAAATTTAATGAATTCAGATTATGAAACACTTCATATGATTTCAAAAGTTAGATTACCAATTGCAAGAAATACAACAGATGAACAAAAAGAAGTTAAAGAAAAGTTAAAATCAGCTGTAGATGAATTACTTGAATACTCATCATATGGAACAATAGATGACATAAAAACAGATATATCTTCATCAAAAGACATAGTATTTGCAATTGTTGATATTGTGGAAGAATATATTAAACGTTTGAAAGAATATAAAGAAAAAAATAAAATATATACATTTAATGATATAGCATCTCTTGCAATAAAAATTGTAAAAGAACATGAAGAAGCAAGAAATGAATTAAAATATTCATTTAAAGAAATAATGATAGATGAATATCAGGATACAAATGATGTTCAAGACATATTTATGAGTCAAATAGAAAATAATAATGTATATATGGTTGGCGATATAAAACAATCAATTTATAGATTTAGAGGATCAAATCCTAATATATTTAAAGATAAATATGACAGTTACTCTAAACTAGTTAATGGTATAAAAATTGATTTAATTAAAAACTTTAGATCAAGAAGTGAAGTACTAGACAATATAAATAGAATATTTGAATTAATAATGGACCTAGACATAGGTGGAGCAGAATACAAAGTATCTCACGAAATGGTATACGGAAATACAACATATGATACTGAAAGAATAAAAGATTATAATTATGATATTGATATATTAAAATATGAAAATGAAAAAGATTCAGGATATACAAATTCAGAAATAGAAATATTTACAATCGCAAATGATATAAAACAAAAAATGGATTCAAAATTAAAAGTATTTGATAAAGAAACAAATTCTTTAAGAGAAATAACATATAATGATTTTGTAATTATACTAGATAGAAGTAAATATTTTAACGATTTTAAAAGAGTGTTTGAATATTTAGGTATACCAACAGAAATATTACAAGACGATAAATTAAACACAAGTATTGATATATCAATAATAAAAAATATATTTGATTTAATAATAAGAATTAAAAATAATGACTTTGGAGTTGAATTTAAATATGATTTTTTAAGTATTGGTAGAAGTTTCTTATATGAATTAGATGATGAATATCTATTCGATACATTTAAAACAAATACATTTAAGGAGACAAAAATTTATAAGGATTTTTCGAACTTTAAATCATTAAACTCATATACATGTTCAAAATTATTAGAAGAAATATTAGAAATAACAGATTTTTATAATAAAATATATAAAATTGGAGACTATGAGAATACAAATGTAAGAATAAAAAATATTTATGAGATGTCATGTAATCTAAACAATATTGGTTATACAATTGAAGATTTTAGAGACTATTTATCAGAAATAATAGAAAATGATATAGAAATAAAATATAGTGCTTTCAGTAGTGATGCAGAAAGCGTAAAAATATTAACTATTCATAAATCAAAAGGATTAGAATATCCAGTATGTTATTTTGCAGACTTAGACCATGAATTTAACATGAAAGATGCTACAGAAATGTTTGTTGTAGATCAAAAATATGGTCTAATAGTACCATCAAGTATGGAAGATAAAAAGAATAGTGTGTTAAAGGAATTATTTAAAAGTAACTATTCAAAAGAAGAAATAAGTGAAAAAATAAGACTTTTTTATGTAGCATTAACAAGAGCAAGAGAAAAGATGATAGTAGTTTTACCAGATAAACCAGTTATGAAATTAGAAAAAGATAACGAAGGCGTAATAAATAAAATCAGAAGATTAAAATTTAACAAGTTATCAAATTTAATTTATGCGGTAGAAGATTATTTGCCAGAATACTTCAAAAATGTTGATGTAAATAAAATAGGCCTAACAAAAAATTATTTATTCAAAAAAGAACTTGATAAAAAACTTGCATCGTCAGATAAAGAAATAAATGTAAAAGAAATTCATATTGAAAATGAAATAGAGAAAGAAGCCCACTTTTCAAAAGAAAGTATTTCTTTGGTATCAAAAGAAAACAAAAATAATATGGAATATGGAACTATGGTACACGAAGTATTTGAACTCATAGACTTCAAAAACTTTAATCCTGAAATTATAGAAGATGAGTTTATAAGAAAAAAAGTAGAGAGATTTTTAAATAATGATTTATTACGAGACGTAAAAGAATCAGAAATATATCATGAGTATGAATTTGAATATAAAGAAAATGATACAGAATATCATGGAATAATCGATTTGATGTTAGAATATGAAGATAAAATAGATATTATTGACTTTAAATTAAAAAATGTAAGTGACGAAAACTATATTAAACAATTAAATGGATATAAAAACTATATTGAAAAAATATCTAATAAAAATGTAAACATCTACTTATATTCGATTATAGATGAAACAATGAATCAAATAATTTGATATAATTAACATAATAGGAGGAAAGTATGATAGAAATAAAATCAACGCAACTAAATAATTATCTAACATACAAATTAGATAAATTGGAAGAAGAATATACAGAAGAAGAATTAAAAAGTGTAACTGAATTATTAATTGAAGAAGACGTTAATTTAGATATATCAGTACTAAAATATTTTTCAAATTTAGAATCGCTTGAATTAAGAAGTATATATGTTGATGATTTTGTAATGAATATCATTCTTTCCTTAAACAAACTAACTAATATAAAATTTCAACTATGCGAAATTCAAAATGCTTCAAGATTAAAAGAATTAAATCTAATAGGTCTTCATTTAGATTGTTCAAAAATAAATGATTATGATTTTATATATGAAATGAATAATTTAGAAGAATTAACTTTAACAGGATCAAATGTTGATATAAATAAATTAAATAATCTTAATAATTTAAAGTATTTAAATATTTCACACACAAAATGTACAAATGATGTGTTAAAAATAGAAAATTTAGAAGAATTATACATAGATAATTCAAGTATATCAAATATTGAATTTACACTTGAATTAAATAAATTGAAAGTATTAGGTTTATCAACAGAACAATATGAAAACAAAGAAGATTTAATAAATAAATTAAAAAGTAAAAACATTGAAATATTAGATTATGGAATCATGTTATTAGGAGATAACTAATGGCAGACTATGTGACATGGAAATTAGATTTTAGAGATAAAATTGATTATGAAGAATTAAATAAAAAAATAGATTCATTCATAAAACAAAATCCTAAAATTCAACTAGTTATAGAAGTACCTTCTACAAAAGGTGCTACTTCTTCATGTCTTAGAAAACTAGATAATAGAGTAAAAATAAGAATTGCAGGAGCTTTTGATGATAAAAGGGTAGAAAACTATAAAAATGTCGTTTACAAATCAGGAGCGAGATGTAAAGAAGCCTACGTTGACTCTGTTATTTATACAAGAAATGAGACAATAAAAATATTAGAAGAAATAGAAAAAATAGAAAAAGGTATATTACCTAATTGGTCAGATTTACAAAAAATGATATACATTTACGATACAATAAAAACAACAATAATGTATGACCCAAAATATCAAAGTAAATCGTGGGCTGAAACAAGAACACTAAGAGGTCTTTTAACAAAGCAAACAGTTTGTGCTGGGTATGCAGTAATACTAAAAGAAATGTTAGAAAGACAGGGAATAAGTTGTATGTATGTATCAGGAAATGGTCACGCATGGAATGTGATAATAATAGATGATGTTATGTATCCAGTTGATTTAACTCATGATAACTATTATTTCAGACATGGACATAAAAATACACATATGTTTTTAGGACAAAAGCCATCTGAGTTTAATAAGAATCACATACCAGCTCAAGAAGAACCAGACACGGAACATATAAAAAATCTAACTGAATTAGACAGTAAAATAGTTGAAAAAATAAGTTCAGACATTGAAATAATAAAGAATCATACAGCAACATCGCAAATAGTAACAAGAGATGATGGTACAAAGTTTTACATTGCACAAATAGGTGGAAATGTGGTAACAAATTCGTTTGGTGAAGATGTTGTATACTATAAATATTATTTCCAAGAACTTGATAATAAAAGTAAACCAACAGTTTTATATTCAAGAGTAAATATAAATAAATATATAAATACAATTATGTTCGGAGGAAGTGCTCCAGATGGATATGAACATGCTGTTACTGAAATATTATTCTCAAGAGAAAATATAGAAGACTCAAAAAGAAGAAACACTTCATACATTGGAAAAGCAATGAATGATAAAAACGAAAAAGCAATACGTGATAAAAGTGAAATTGTTAAATCTAAAGAAGAAATACAACAATTTAAATTACAAGAAAGAGTATTCTATAGAAAAGATGGTTCTAAAATATTAGCAGAAAAATTAGAAACACAACAAATGAATGGAAGAACACTACACAAATATCAATTATATGAGATGATAAAAGATGGAAAAGTAGAATCAGTAAGATCATACATTGTGTATTCCGAACTAGATCTAATTAGAACAACAAACTTAAATGTAGCAGACGACTTATTGTCAAAAGAAAGAATAGAAAAAAAATGTGCAGAATCTGGTGGATACATAGGATATATAGATCAAAATAATACGATTAAGTATAGTAGAGAATTGTCAAATTATTTTGATATAAATAAAAGAATTGAAGTATCACAAGTTAGTCAGGATAGACCACTAATTATGCCTAGCTTTAGAGAACTTGAAGATTATGCACGCGAATATGATGTTTTAATGAGCACAAAAACAAATTCAATAGTTGTAATAAATACAAAAACAAAAAAAGAAGTACAAAATGAAAGAAAAAAACAAAAAATAATATTCGCTCATGTATGGTATACTTCAGCTAGTTCAAAACGCGATAAATTAGATAGTAAACCAGGAATTAAAGATGCATTCAGCAAAGAAAAAGAGCAATTATTTAATCAATTAAAAGCTCATATGTTAAGAGATATTCAATATTTTGGTACAATCGATTCACTTGCTTTATATTCAAAATATAGAACATCACAATATTCAAAAGTAATATTAAGATTATTTAGAAATGAATTTAGTGCTAAAACAGTTCATCAACTATTTAATGCAACATATGGGTATAAAAAACCACTAGGCTTAACCCCACAAATTTTACAGGATGAGAAAAGAGCATCGGAATTATTACAAACGCATAGAAAGTACTAGTAAATAAAATGCTTATATGCTAGAATAATTTTGGAGGTATAAATGAAAAAAATATTAGGTACACTTATAATTATTGCATCATTATTTATGTGTCTTACAGGATGTTCAAATGACGAATTAAACTATACAACAAAAGAAATTATGGATAAAGTATACGAAGGATTCGCAGAAGGTGAACTTCCAATGTTAGAAAAAACTGATATGAAGACATTAATAGATAGTGAAATGTTTAATTTAGAAGCAGACTTAGGAATTAAAGAACTAAATTATGAAGAAGCAACTGTTTCATTTCCGACTATTGGTTCAGTTCCGCATCAAGTTGTAGTAATTAAATTGAAAGAATCTGAAGATGCAGTAACTATAACAGCAAATATTAAAGAAAAAATTAATCCTCGTAAATGGGTTTGCGTAGAAGCTGAAAAAGTTTTTGTTGAAAATAGAGGTAATGTAATAATTGCTGTAATGGCAGACGAAAAATCAGCTAAAAAAATTATTGAGAACTTTAGAAATTTACAAAATAAATAAAACCTTCATGTGAAGGTTTTTTTAGGAGGAAGAAATGGTATTTTCAAGTATAACGTTTATTTATTATTTTTTACCACTTCTGTTGCTAATATATTTTATAGTACCAACAAAGAATAAAAATTTAATATTGCTTATAAGTAGTTTATTATTTTATTTTTACGGTGAACCAATTTATATATGGGTATTGTTACTTTCATGTTTTATAAACTACATAAGTGCACTTTTAATAACAAAATATAGAAACAAATCAAAACTAATTTTAATATTGACAGTGATTATTGATTTAGGACTATTGATGTATTTTAAATACACAAATTTCTTTATCAATAATATAAATACAATATTTGGTATAAATATAAGTAGAATAAATGTAATTATGCCAATAGGTATAAGTTTTTTTACTTTTCAAACATTAAGTTATGTAATAGATGTATACACTAAAAAAGTAAAAGCAAATAAGAATTTTATAACATTTTCATCATATGTATCATTGTTTCCACAGTTAATTGCAGGTCCAATTGTAAGATATTCAGATATTGAAAAAGAACTAAAATCAAGAGAATATTCATATGATATGTTTGCTCACGGTATCAGAAGATTTACAGTAGGATTAGGAAAAAAAGTATTAATTGCGAATATAATGGGTGAAATGGTTGATATATTAACGAATATAAATAATCCATCAGTATTAAGTTATATTTTAATAGCAATAGGTTTTACACTTCAAATATATTTTGATTTTTCAGGTTATTCTGATATGGCAATAGGATTAGGTAAAATGTTTGGATTTAATTTCTTAGAAAACTTTAATTATCCATTTATAGCAAACAGCATCACAGACTTTTGGAGAAGATGGCATATATCATTATCAAGTTTTCTAAAAGACTATGTTTATATACCACTAGGAGGAAATAGACTAGGTGCTCTAAAACAAATAAGAAACATATTTATAGTATGGTTCCTAACAGGATTTTGGCATGGTGCTGCATGGAATTTCATTATATGGGGAATATACTTTGGGATAATATTAATTATAGAAAAGAATTTTCTATTGGAATTTCTAAAAAAACACAAAATATTTAGTCATATATATACAATGATACTTGTATTAATAAGCTTTGTAATATTTAATGCAAATAGTTTTACAGAAGTATTAGAGTTCATGAAAAATATGTTTGGAATAAACAAACTTCCATTTATGAACACGGAAGTTTTATACTACTTAAAGAGCTATATAATAATGATTGTTATCGCAACAATAGCGTCAACGCCACTATTAAAAAATATATGTGAAAAACTAAAACAAAAGGAAAAATTAAAGAAAATAATGGATATATTAGAAATAGTATTTGTGTTTACAATACTAATAATGGTAACATCATTTTTAATAGACTCATCATTTAATCCATTTTTATATTTTAGATTTTAAGGAGGAATATGAAAAATAAAATATTAACTATATTATTTTGTATCTTTATTTTTGGATTTATGATTATTAACATTATTGTAAAAAATAAAGAAATATCATATTCTGAAAGAAGGTATTTAAAAGAATTACCACAATTAAATATAAAAAATGTATTTAATAAAGAAATAACCAATAACCTAGAAAGTTATTTAACAGATCATTTTGTTTTAAGAGATAAATTTAGAACTATAAAAACATTAGTTAACTTAAATATATTAAAAAAACAAGATAATAATAACTTATATT
>JAZUBJ010000019.1:0-2162 GCA_045638445.1 Bacilli bacterium
TATGATTTCAAATTAAATACATATAAAGATTTAACAAATAAAAAAATCGGAATGATAACTGATACAAATGATATAACAGGTTACACTTTACCACTTGAAGTAATAGATAAATATAAATTAAAAAATGATAATGAAATTATAGAATATGATTCAACTATATCATTACTTTATGCATTTAAAGAAAAAGAAATAGATGCTGCATTTTTTAGTTCAAATTATGTAGACATGTTCTCTTCCCTAGAAGGATTTGAAAATATTGAAACAAATACAAAAATAATACATACTGAAGAAAAAGAATATATAGTAAAAGATGAAATTAAAAATGAAACATCATCATTTAAAAATCCGTTCTCAGTATTAATAATCGGAGTTGATTCTAAAGATGATGGTATAACATCAGGATATAATGCAGACGTATTACTTTTAATGACATTTAATCCCAATACATTAAATGCAACTCTAACCTCTATTCCAAGAGATATGTATTTAAAAACAGCATGTTCAAATGGAAAGTATAGAAGAATTAATACTACTACATGGGGAAGCTCATCAGACTGTGCAGTTAAAACAATTGAAAATATGTTTGATATAGATATTGATTATTACGCTAAAATAAACTTTAAAGGAGTTGTACAACTAGTTGATTCACTAGGAGGAATAAATGTAGATGTTCCCTACTCATTCTGCGAACAAAATAGTTCAAGAAAATGGGGTTCAAATACTGTATTTGTAGAAAAAGGTTTACAAACTCTTAATGGAGAACAAGCACTAGCCTTATCAAGAAACAGACATAAACCAAATGATAATTCAGGTTCAGGAAAACAAATGGCAAAATATTGCCCTACATATAAAGATGGAAATAGAAGTGATTATACAAGAGGAAAAAACCAAATAAAAATAATACAAGGAATTATAGAAAAAGCTTCTAAATTAAAAGATCCAAATCAAGCAATTGAAATACTAGAAAAAATAGAAAAAAACTTTCAAACAAATGTAACAACTAATGATATATTATCACTATATGATTTGGGAAAATCACTTATAATATCAAATAATACTAACCTAATAAATATCAAAAGATTACAACTTACAGGACAAGGAAAAACAATATATGAAGAATCATCAAAAAGTTACCCTTCTATAACTCTTCCTTATCAAGAAAGTATTAATGCTATTAAAAAAGAAATAAAGATTAACTTAGGAAAATTAACACAAGTTCCAGTTAAAAAAATATCATTTGATTTAAATAATCTATACGAGTCACCTATAGTCGGAAAAGGAAACTATTCAAACATCAAAATAGAAACTTTAAAAGACTTAAGTACATACGACATAGAACAAATCAAAGAATACGCAAATGACATCAAAAAAGAGCTAAAAATAATTGATTTTGACACAAACGAAGAACTAAATATTAATAGTTATGGCGATTATTACTTTTATAAACAAAAAGAACATAAAGATATAATATTAGATCAAATAAACACAATTACAATATATGTAAAAAAATCAAATATTATAGCAACTCCATCAGAATAAAAAAGACTTCAAATTGAAGTCTTTTTCTATTCTCCTTTAACTACATATATTTTATTATCAAGTCTTATCAAAGTTAAAGTAATCTTATTTTGATATCCCATATCCACTTCATACAAAATACTGCAATCAACAACATATGAATCATAAGAAACACCATAATACTCATATTTATCTTTAACTATATTAATAATATTAACTGCACTAACAACAGGTAATTTTTGTTCCCTAGTACCACTTATATTACTAAGAACACTACTATATAAATTAGAACCCATATTCTCTTTAAAATTATCTTTTAAATCATTATGAACAAACTCAAGTCCACCAATATCAGTACTTGAAGCCTTATTATTTAAAGTAAATACATCAATTACAAATAACTTACTAATTAACTTAGCATATTCTTCATAATCAACGATATCTTCATTTAAAACATCAGCAAGTTCATCATAAGTATCTTTATATAGCTTTGTATCATTAGTAGTTAAACTATAACCATAATAATCAATATAAGATATTTCTTTTTCAATATTAGAATTATTAAAATCTAAAAATAATTTAAATATAACAGGAATAATTAATACAAAAAAAGTAAATATAAATAAAATTATAATAGCTTTATT
>JAZUBJ010000020.1:0-2641 GCA_045638445.1 Bacilli bacterium
GTGATGGTGCAAAAGTATATGCAATAGTTAGAAGTTGTATAAGTACATATAAGAAAAACAGTATTAATGTTTTTGATGCATTAATATCTGCTTTTAATGACAACACTATAATAATTTAAAAAAGTAAGCAAAAACTTACTTATTTTTCGGTTGCCTTGACTGAACTGTAACCTCTTTTTTTCTGAAAAAGTTATTTATGATAGCTTTTTCTTTTTTTTTGTGTTATATTAATATTAATATAATGAGAATAAAGTGGGTGAATGATATGTGGAATTTGATAAAACGAATTTATCATTTTATTATGTCTATAATTTTGTATTCGATTTTTGTTATTTTAATTATTGTTATTTTAATGGTAGGTGCTTATTTTGTTGATCAATATATGAGTGTAAAAAGTGGTGAGTCGCGACCACCGTTATTTGGGGCATATGTAATTATTAGTCCTAGTATGGTTCCTAATATTAATGTTTTGGATGCTATTGTTACTGTGCGTACTGATGCAGAAAAACTAAAGAAGAATGATGTTATAACCTTTATTTCTAATGATCCAGCTCATAAAGGAATAACAATAACTCATAGGATTGTTGGTATTAAAAAAACTTCTTCTGGTGGTTATGCATATAGAACTAAGGGTGATAATAATAATGTTGAGGATAAAACATTAGTAAGTCATGATGAAGTATTAGGGAAAGTTATCCTAAGGATTCCATATATTGGATATCTACAACAATTTTTGACTACTAAGTTTGGTTGGATTATAGTAATTGTAGTTCCGGCATTATTTATAATGATTGGTGATGTTGTTAAAATTGTTAGAGTAATTATAGTCAAGGAAGATGATGAAGAAGATAAAAAGAAGAAAGACTCTTATAATGAAAACTACATAAGTCAAGAAATACAAAATTTGATATAATTAATCTAGGAGGATGATGTTATGAGAGTTAATGAGAAAATTCAAAGAATCACACCAGACACTTTGATATGTGGAATAGATGTAGGAAAAACAAAGTGCTGTGCAAGATTTTGTGATTATAGAGGATTGGAGGTGTATCATAAAGTTTGGTTTGATAAAACAGAAAATCTTGATGCAATAGGTTGTCAAATTACAGCTGCGATGTATAAAGAAAATAAAACAGATGTAATAATTGCATTTGAACCAACAGGTCATTATTGGTTAAATATTGATAAATATTTTAAAGATTGTGGTCAGGAAACAGTATTGATGCCAACATATACAGTTAAACAAGCAAAAGAAATGCATGATCAAAATCCAACTAAAAGCGATCCAAAAGATGCATTATTAATAGCTAGGCTTACTAGCGAAGGTAAATATGTTAAACCAATCGAAAGAGACGAATTATATCAAAATATATATTCAGGATATAGTATTTATGAAGATATTCAAAAAGAAATAAATAGAATACGAAATAAAATTCATGTATGGAATGATAAATATTTTCCAGAAGTAGAAAAAATATATAAGATAGATTCTGTTGGAATAAAACCAATATATGAGAATCAATTGTTACCTAATGAAATTAAAAATATGACATTAGAAGATTTTGTTAAATTAATGACTAAAGATAATAGTCGTGCAAATAAAAAAAGCATTATGAAATTAAAAGAATTGTGTGAGAAAAGTAATGGAATAAGTTCGGATGCTTTTACAAAGAAAGAAATAAAAAGACTATATGAAAGATTTGTTGAATTGCTTAAAGAATTAGAAGAATATGAAAAAGAATTAATAGAATTAGCAAGTCAAATTGACTATGTAGAAAAAGCAGTTGAAATCACAGGTATAGGGTATATGAGTATGGTAGGAATAATTGCAGAAACAGGAGATTTAAGAAATTACGAACATGCAAAGCAAGTGTTAAAAATGAGTGGTTTAAGTCTTAAAGAAAGTTCAAGTGGCCAAAAAAAAGGAAAGAAACATATTTCCAAACGAGGTCGTTCTAAATTAAGACGTAATTTAAAACAAATTGCCATTTGTCTCGTAGGGAAAAATAATTTCTTCCTGCAATTGCATAACTATTATACCACAAAAAGAACTAATCCGTTAACAAAAATAGTTTCAATAAATGCAATAATAAGAAAATTTATGTATATACTTATGGCTATAGTAAAAAGTGGAAATTCATTTAATGAAGAAAAAGCAATAAGAGAAAGTTGCATAAATTTTAGTCAGTAATATCATTAATTCTAGTTTGGTGAGTTAAGATTATAAATAAATATTTATAGTTTTAATTCACTAAACTAGAGATAGATTAGTGATATTATGTGAAAGTGGAATTTGGTAAACTTCTCCATAGGACATGATCTAGAAAGAAAGAATCACCAAGGTCAGTTTCATATAATGCCGTATTAAAGAGTTTAGGTAGATAACAAAGATTATCAATACAGAATAAAATGAGAGGATAAGCATATATGAAAAACACATTGGCTATTAGTCCACTTATAATAATAGGTAGATTATAGTTAACAAAAAAACAAATGTTCGAAAAGAATGTGTAGGTTAACAGTTTTCGTTATGCAAAAATCTAATAAAAATAAATACACAAACTAGTAAATATACTAGTTTGAATAAAAAAATTTATAAAGTTTTGTACGAAAATACTTGACTTTATTATGAGAGGAGAAA
>JAZUBJ010000021.1:0-9517 GCA_045638445.1 Bacilli bacterium
AAAGGGATCTAAAGGTGATGATGTAAAAAAACTTCAAAGCATAATTGGAACAACAGCTGATGGAATCTTTGGAAATAACACTTTAGCAAAAGTAAAAGAATTTCAAAAGAAAAACAATTTAGTTCAAGATGGTATTGTAGGGAAAAATACAGCACATGCTTTAGGATGGCTATATCAAGGGAAGTGAGAAATCACTTCTCTTTTTTTTATGTCAAAAAAATGTAATTTAATGACAATATTTACAAATTTTAAATTATTGTTATATAATGAGAAAAAAAGGAAGTGGAGAGATTAAAATGAATAGACCATCGATTGCAATGGCACTAGTTAAAGAATACAAGAAGGAAATTAGAATATTAATAGCATTAAATGCTGTTATGCTCATTGTTCTCTGTTGGTCCATAATTGATAGTATTAGAATTAGAAATAATTGGTTTGATGAGAATACTAATAAAATCATTGAATCTATTAATTCTGTTTGTGGTGAGTGAAATGACTAGACTTGAATTTACAAAACAAGAAGTATTAGATATAAAAGAAAAGGCTTATTTCACAACCGAAGAAGAAAAGATATTAGATTTGTGGCTAAGAGAAGAAACGATTGTGAAAATGTCCGAAATAATGAAAATGAGTGTAAGTTCAATATCGAGAAAGAAAGATAAAATCCTGAAAAAAATTAAAAGGGTGATATGATGGAAAATGAAGTAGAGAAATTACATAAAAAGATAGGTTCTTTATATACATTAATAGATAAACTGATTAAAGAAAAAACTGAATTAATAAAGGAAAATAGGGAGCTTAAAAAGCAGCTGATAAAAAAGTGATAAAAACATGATAAAAAGCTGATAAGAAATTAATAATAAAATAGTAAAAAATAGATAAAAAGATGATAAGTTCAAACCATTAAAATATGTGATAATTAAACCATCAAGAAGTAGTAAGTTGTACGAAAGGTGGTTATTATGACAGGAATTGTTAAGTGGTTCAATGATGAGAAAGGTTTTGGCTTTATTGAGTATAAAGAAAATAATGATATATTCGTTCATTATTCAACTATAAGAAATAAAGGATATAAAACATTAATCAAAGGTGAAATAGTTGAGTTTGAACTTGTTAAAACAAAAGATGGCTACAAAGCAAAAAATGTAGTTACTATTAAAGAGAACTGTTAAGTTCTTTTTTATTTTGATTAAAAACTGGTGTTTATTGACAATTTAGAATTTGTGTGTTATAATAACGAGCTGAAAAAAGGGGGATATAAAATGTTAGTATTAGAATGGATATACTGTGCAGCATGGTTAATCATACTTGCATTAGCATGGGGAAATAAAGAAGAGCATGATGCTGGTGATTTTCTTGGAATGGGTGGATTTACACTTTCGTGGTTTCTTTGTGGACATTTTATTTTTGGATTTTAAAGGGATCGTTAATCGATTCTTTTTATTTTTGGATAGTGTTGATATTGATAGGGCTCGACCTACCAATAGCGAGTTTATTGTTACAATAGCAGACAAGTTAAGACTTGATATGATAAAGATAAATTGAGTTTAAGAGAACTGTTAAGTTCTTTTTTTATTATTGTAAAATTATTAATGTTTTAGTATATTAATTGTAAAGGTGGTATTTATGAAACTATTTATGAAAAATAAACCTGCCACAGAAATAGATTCTAAAGATGTGGCAATGTTATATGGTGAAGCTACATATTTAGCCGATTATATAGTGGAGCATTTAAAGAAAACTGATTTAAAACTTAAAGAAGGAATTACGTTAAATCAATATGATATTTTTATGCGAATATCAATGTATATTTTAAAATTAAAATTATTTGATACTTCTAAATATAGTCAAAAGCAACTACAAATTATTCAAAGAATATATAAAATGATGTCTATTAATTATCATACTTTTTTTCTAATGCATCATTATAAAGTTGATAAAATTTATGGTAGGACTTTAGATGATATAGAAAAAATGTATCAAGAAAAAATTGATTTTTGTGACTATATGTTTTTGGAAAATGATGATAAATCGTTAATGTCTTTTGCACAAACGCCTGCATCATTATTCGGATTAGATTATATAAATAATAGTTTTATTGAAGTTTCAGAAAGCTCTAATTACTTTAAAAATGGTTCCCCCTCACAAGAAGAACTATATTTTATGGCAGCGGTTATTAATGGAACAATTGATTATTATAATAAATATGAAAAACAAATTGATAAGAAAATTAAGAGTATTTTAAAAAAATATTAACTATTCTGTTTTCCTTTCTTTCCTATGTTATAAGGTGGTAACTTTAGAATAGTGTTGAAGTGAAGTGATCAAGGTGATTATAATTGATTGCAAAAGATGGCTACAAAGCTAAAAATGTAGTTACAATTAAAGAGAACTGTTAAGTTCTTTTTTTTATTCTTGAAAACTGGAAATTATTGTAATATATTATTTATAGAGGTAATTTTAAATAAATATATATAATAACAATGCTAATTTTAATGTTGAATGATAAATAGTAATTTGTAATTATTAAGATTCTTTTTTATTATCTTGAAATAATATGGAAAAAGTTGTATGATTTTTTTAGGAAGTAGAGGGAAAGATGAAAAATAAAGTTTTGATGCTATTAATGTTATTTATGTTAATAGGTGTATTAATGTTTACAACTGGTTGTAGTGACAATAATGTAACAAATGGAAATGGTTCTACTAAGACTGAAGAAAATGATAAAAGTATTAATTTAGAAATTGATAAAGACCAAACAATTGAAGAATTAAAGACAAGTCTTCTAGCTGAAGTTGAAAATAAAATTTCTATGCTTGAAAGTGAATGGGATTCATTAAAAAATGAAATCAATACTTATGAAAAATATGTAAAAAATGTTGATAATGTAGAAGATTTTTATAAAAAGATTGAAACTACGACAGAGGAAATAAGTATTAGATTATATGAGTATAGTTTTATTTATGCTGAAAAAATGCTTTCTTCAAAAAAATCACATTATGATATATATGATGACTTAAAAGATATACACGATGATATATATGAAGATGCAAGAGATGAAATACATGATAGAATATATGAAGATTTACTTGAAGATATGGAAGATACTTTCTATAATGGTATTATAAAAGATGCTGAAGATGATGAGGAATATTCTGATTGGTATGATATTCGTTCTGATGAATATAGTATGTGGTATGATACTCGTTCTGAAGTATATGAAATTTATTATGATGCAGGTTCAGATATTTATGGTTTTTATTATGATTTAACGAGCGATGTTTATGCTGATGATATGGCTGATGCTAACGACACACTTAACGATTTTAAAGAAGATATTGAGGATATGAAAAAATAGATTAAATAATAACTTTTAAAGATGCAAAATATTGTGTCTTTTTTTGTTGTGTAAAAAAGAAAGTAATGTGAGAAATGGTAAACTCAAAGATTAAGTGAATTACTATAAATGTCCGAAGAAAGAAAAACAAATTTGATGATGAAATTAAAAACTGGGATTAATCAGCTTTTTTAATTGTAAATTGGAAAATATTGTAATATAATATAAATAGATATGATTTTATACATATTTTATGAAAGGAGAAAGAGGAATGAAAAAATGTAAACATTGTCAATCTGAAATTGATGATAAGGCAAAGATATGTCCAAAGTGTCGAAAGAAACAAGGAATGCCTACTTGGTTAATTGTTATTCTAGTTATTGTTGGAATAAGTATTTTAGGTTCTGCATTTGGAGGTGAATCTAGTTCTGAAGAAAATAAACCATCAGGTTCAACTGAAGAAAAAGAAAAAATTAGTTTATTAGAAGGACATACAGGTAATGTTGAAAGTGAATATTCTTATGAAATTTCAGGTTCATTAAAAAATAACACTGATAAGGAATATACATATGTACAAGTTGAGTTCTATACTTATGATAGTGAAGGTAATTTACTAGATACATGTTTAGCAAACAATAATGGTTTTGAAGCAAATGGAACTTGGAAATTTACTGCATCTTGCTTTTTCGGTGATGGAAACGCAAAAGATGTAAAATCCTATAAGTTAAAAGAAATAACACAATGGTAATAAAAAGACTGGAATCAACCAGCCTTTTTATTTGCTATCTTAAAGAACCTAATTAAAATACCAAAACAATTAAGACATACAGGAACGCCTTTTATATAACTATTATGTTTTTTACCACACATGCATTTCTTCATATTAAATCCCTCTTTTTTTTATAAATTAGCATATCTTCATTCCAGTTATTATATTTACTTTTTAAATGTTGTTTTGCAAAAGGTATCATTTTACTTCTTGATGGCTCATGTTCAAATAGTTCATGACACTCAGCACAATTAGTCATTATATTTTCTTCAATACCCAATCCATTATGAGAACGTTTAATGAAGTGACTATTAGCAAAATTCCACTCTACATATTTACCACAAAAGATGCAGCTGTGATTATCTCGTTCCCATACAATCATTTTTACTTTTTTTGTAATAGCAGTTGCTTTGGTTACTTTGTTAGTTTTTGATATAGGCCTTAAATGAGTTCTAGAAACCATCTTATTCATTTTCTTATATTCTTTATTAATACAGCCATAACAATTAGAATATTCGATTATGGTACGTTTTTGTGCACAATAAAGGTATTTTGTGCCTTTCTTTTGTTTAATTCTTAAATACTTACATTTATTTTGCATAAATTCCTCCTTTATAGTAGGAGTAATTGGTTATATCTTTAAATCACACATGAATATGGAGCGTTAAGAAGGAAAGTAAATACATGTACTGCAAGTGGAAGCATAGCAGTATTATTAAATAGAAAAAAATCTAATATAAAAGTAGATTGTTGTACAATAGGAAAAATAATACAAACTAATCATAAAGATGCAAATGACATGGGTAGTGCAATGGCAAGTTCATGTTATAGTACAATTCTAAAACACTTTGAAGAAACAAAAAGAGATTATAATTACTACGATTTAATATTGACTGGAGATTTAGGAATATATGGCATTGATATAGTAAAAGAATTGTTTAACGATTTAAATGGAATAAAACTTAATAATATTTTTGATGCAGGAAGTATATATTATAAAGAAAATAATATATATGCAGGCGCAAGTGGACCGGTATGCCTACCATTAGTACTATTTGACTATATAATCAAAAAGTTTAAATATAAAAAAATATTAGTAGTAGGAACAGGATCTCTTCACTCGCCATTATCAACAAACTTAAATATAGAAATACCATCAATATCACATGCAATAAGTTTGGAGGTGAAATAAAATGAATTACTTTTTATCATTTATATTTTGCGGAATACTTTGTATGATTTCCCAATATTTTATAGAAAAAACAAAATTAACACCAGGACATATAAATACACTTCTTGTTATTACAGGTGCAATATTATCAGGATTTAAAATATATGATAAATTAATAGAAATATTTCATTTTGGTGCAAGTGTACCAATTATGAATTTTGGACATTTACTAGTAAAAGGTGCAAGTGAAGGATTTAATAATAATGGGATAATAGGATTATTTAACGGAATATACAAATATGCAGGACAAGGAATAAGTGTTGCAATAATTTTTGCATTTTTAATAACTATATTTTTTAAGGTAAAAAATTAAAAATAATATTTATTTTAAAAAAAATATGCTATAATCGATAATAGGTGATACTATGAAAAAAAACATAACAAAAATATTATTGATTGTAGCATTGATAGTACCAATTTTTATAAATGCAAAATCGCATAGCTATCAAAGTGCAGTTAACCAAACTAATCAATATATAACAAAATTCAAGGATTATAATGATTATATTGAAATAGGCAATATGCCTTACAATTATGAAGAACAAAGTAATAGATATAACGTTAACTTTAAAAAAGGTGGATTTTTAAGTAGAGACGAATATTCAATTACTAATGTTTATGGTTCATCATATTTAGCGACAGGTCTAGAATATTGGACACTAACACAAGCAGGATATAACAGTAATCATACAATAGACTTTAAACTTAGTGAAAGAGTTCTAACTGAACAAACAGGAGTTAGGTCAACATCTTATACAAAAACTGACGCTAAAGTTTCAGGCTCTGGAACAAAAAATGATCCATGGGTATTTTTAAGCCTTAGAAATGTAAATGTAATTTCAGCTGACGATAATAGAGGAACATTATCATTATCAGGATGTACTACAAAAAGCGAAGGAAAAAAAGAAGTTGTAGTACCAATATATGATACTAATGATGGAGTTTTTTATTACTGTGAAGATGATTTCTTTAGATATCAAAAAACTACTTGTACAAGCTATATAAGTAGAGAATTAGGTACAAGTAATAAAATGTTTATAGATAGTAGCATTCAAGATAATACAATATGTAAAATAATATTTGGGCATAAAACACTTATAATACAATTAAAGTCATGTACAGGTTGTACAGAAATATCACAAAAAACAGTATATTTTGCAAAAAATAAAACGGGTTATTTTAGAGACCAATATGGAGATAAACCATTAGAAGTTATTGATGACATTCCAGAAAAAACAGGTTATACATTTGAAGGATATTATAAAAATAATACAATCTCAGCACAAAATAGAATAATAAATTCAACCGGAAAATTTGTATCTAATGAATTAGATACAAGCGGTAATTTATCAAATCCTACAAGTTTAATACCAAATATGGAACCAAATAAATATAGTGTAAAATTCGATTGTAATGGTGGAACAGGAACAATGGCTAATGCTCCATACACTTATGATTTAGAAGGAACACTTCCAGCTACAGGATGTAGTAGAACTAACTATCAATTTGATGGATGGGAATTTAATGGAAAAAAATATACAGATCAAGATAAAGTTATTAATTTAACTGCTGCTCCTAATGGCGTTGTAGTATTTAAAGCAGTTTGGAAAGATATAAAAGCACCGGAAAAACCAACATACGCAGCATATTATTCAAGTAATAATGCGGCATATGCATCAGGAACATGGACAAATCAAGAAGTTTATACAAAAATAACCGCAGTTGATAATGAAACTGGAGTTGCAAGAATTGAATATTCAACAAATAAATCATCATGGACAAAACTAAATCTTGCCAAAAGTAATGGTGTAACTGGTACACACCCAACATATACAGGAAGTGAAGTATGGACTGTAAGAAATGAACGAGTTGAAACAGTTTACTTCAGAGTATGTGATTTTCATAATAACTGTTCAGAACCATCAGATGGATTTACAATAAGATATGATACAGCAGCACCAACATGTAAAGTTAGTGCATCAGGTACAAAGAGTTCAGATGGAACATTCTTTGTAGCAACAACAAGTGTATCACTTTCAAGTAAAACTGATACTGGAGGTAGCGGCCTAAATGGATATGATTTAACAACATCAAGTACAGCATCATTCAATAGCAAAACATCTGGTTCACAAGGAAATGCACCAAGTGGTGTAACATGGTATGGACATGTAAGAGATGTTGCAGGAAACGTGGGAAAATGTAGCTTGAAAGTAGTTGTAAAATCAAAACCACCAACAATATCATTCTCATTAAGTGGTTCAACATCAACAGCAACTTGTTATGATGGACAAACAGGAGCTAAAATAGGTACTAATACAAAAAGCGTAGGTAATAGTACACACACATGGACATGTACTGATGCTTATGGGTTAAGTAGAACTTGTTCTCAAAGTTATAAAAAAGAAACACACACAAGTACAGGAGAATATAGCTGTGCATGTACAGGATGTTGTGGAACTTGTAAATCAGGTTATTGTTATTGTTGCTGTGGAAACTGCGGCTCATCGTCATATACTGTAGTTTCAAAAAGTGGCAGCACATCTTGTAATTAGGAGTTAAATATGACAAAGGATAAAAAGACATTATTTATAATATTAGGAATAATTGGAACTGTAGCTATTATTGCAATACTTTTTGCAGTAATAGCTTTCAGTAATAAAGATGAATCACCAATAGAAAATCCAGAACCAAACGTTCCAGAAAAAATAGATGAAGATAAAATAGGAAAAGAAATATTAACAAGTTTGGATATTGACGATTTCGTAGCTAATGCATTTAATGTAAACACTGAAGTTAATAAAGAATTAATCAGTGTATCAGATGAACTAACATTCATAAATTTATTTATGCAAAATGATGAAATAGAAAAATTCCATATAGTATTTGATTCAAAAATGGCAGATATGATTTACATAAAATACACTGATTTTATTAAATACAGCGATAAAACATTTAGTGCTGAACCTAGTTATGAATATAAATACATTTCTTTAACTTTTCCAAATATAACAAAAAATAAAAATGGGAAATATGATTTACCAAAAGAAGGTGTAGGTTTGTGTAATTTTAAAACAGATGTTAACGACTGTTATGTTTTAATTGGTTCAGGAAATGTAGAATTTAATAGTACAGCAGAATTTTCAAAATTAAAAGTAACTGAAAATACTATAACTGGTAACGTAATTAAATATTATGATGAATCAAATAAAAGCACATATATTGATGGTACTTTTGTATTCGAATATGAAAAGAAAAGTGAAGATAAATATATAGCAAAAAGTTTTAAAATTACGAAAATAAATGAACAATAATATATTTGATAGATGCGAGGTAAAATATGATAAAAAAAATACTTTTGATTTGTAGTATGATTTTGACTTTTATGCCAATAAATATACTCGCAAAATATGATTTGGAAAAAATTACTTCTACTAATTTAAAAGAAACTTTAGAATTAGAAGGAATTGAATTATTAAACAAAGATTATGAAGAAAATGATAAACAAGTAGTAGTATATTTATTTAGAACATCAGCATGTCAATACACAAAACCAATATTAGAATATTTTAATTCTATTTCAATAACACACGGTGAATATTTTAGGTTAGTATCATATGATTTATCGTCAAATAAAGAAAATGAAAACTTTTTTAAAGAAGTTGGTAAATTTATGGGTGATGAGGCGTTAGGTGTGCCATATTTCATAATAGGAAGCAGAAACACACTAGGATACAATGAAGAAGAAAAAGATTTAATTGGTCAGTGGATAATGGATGAATACAATAACAAAAATAGATTTGACCTACTTTATGAAATGTCAAAATCAAAAGTATCAACACCAACTGATGAAAATGATATAGAAGATAATAAATTAAATTTCAAAAATATATATTATATTGTAATTGAAATATTAATTATAGTAATAATCATATTGTTTGTAATTACAATGAATAAAAATAATCCAGAACAAATAAAAAAAGAAAAAAATAATACAAATATAAAATCAAAAGAAAAAACAAAAAAAGTAAAAGAAAAAATAAAAGAAAAGAAAAAGAAAAAAACTAAAAAGGAAGCGTAAGAATGCTTCCTTTTTTATTATTTAAAAAATATAAAAGATGTGATAAAATATATAATAGGTGATAATATGAGAAGTAAAGTATTAAAAATGTTATTTAGTATA
>JAZUBJ010000022.1:0-6951 GCA_045638445.1 Bacilli bacterium
TTTTTTTTATAAAAATTTAAAACCTTGAAAGCATAAGCCTTCAAGGTGTTTCTGTGATACAATAATCTTGTCTAAGGATGTGTATCACATGGAATATTTTACTATAAAAAGGTCTTTTTTTCTAGTCCCTTCACTAGATATATTGAAGGAATATGAAAAAATTAATAAATTTATGGCCGTTTTGGAAAAATCAGAAGTTTCTAGAATTATAAAAAATGTAAATCTAGGCAAAAGAAAGTGTAAAGGGAGAAAAGGATATAAACCATATAATTTGTTTGCTGCCATTATATATTGTTTTGCTTTTTTTAAGGCCTCTTTAAGAGATATAGAAGATAAATGTATTTTTGATGTAAGGATAATTTATATCATGGAAGGACAAATACCAGATCATTCAGTGATTGGTGATTTTATTAATGAATATATATTACCTTACCAATATGAAATATTTACTATGATTAATAAACAGATTATTAAAGAACTTAATTTAGATATTTCGGATGTATATAATGATGGAACTAAATTTGAAGCTAATGCTAATAAATATAAATTTGTATGGAAACCAAAAAAATATCATAAGAATTTAGATAAAAAAATTAAAAATCTTATTAATATAATGGGATATAGTATAACTTTTGAAAATGATAAATTTATTAAAGCAAAAGAATTTAAAGAAATATTAAATGATTATATTACTCAAGAAAATATTAACATTTACGATATTCCAAATGGCCGCGGATGTCGTAGAACATCTACTGAAAAAAATTATCTTCTTGGATATTCTTACTTATTAAAATTACTTGAATATGAAGAAAAAGAAGAAATATGTGGAGAAAAAAGGAATTCTTATTATAAAACAGATAAAGATGCGACTGCTATGGTATTAAAAGAAGATTATTATTCAAAATCAAGTCACGATTTTCATGCTGGATATAACGTTCAAGTAATGGTATCGAGTCTTTTGATTTTGATGTACGGAGTATATCAAGAGAGAACTGACTATTATACTTTTATATCAATGAACAATTTGTTTTATAAATATTATGGTTTTTATCCTCAAAATGAATGTGCAGATTCTGGATATGGTATTTATGTTAACTATGAATACATAAAAGAGCATAATATTGGCAATTATGTGAAATTTCAACAATGGAACGGTGAATCTACAGGCAAAAGACCACAATTATTTAAGTTGGATGAAAACAATAATATAGTATGCTTAAATTCTAAAGTGGGAAAAGAATATAAAAATACCACTCATCCTAAAATAAAGGATGGAAAATTTTATATTTTTGAAGGGTGTAATAATTGTAATTATGTTAATAAATGTAAGGCATTTATGAAAGAGAAAAATAAAAATAAAGATTATAGAATTAAAGAAATTTCAATACAATATGAATTGTTCAAAGAAGAAGCCAGGAAAAATTTACTTAGTCCAAAAGGAATAGAAATAAGAATAAACAGAAGTATACAAGTAGAAGGAACTTTTGGACAAATAAAACAAAATATGAATTATGAGAGAATAAGAAGACGTGGATTGGAGAAAGTTTCATGTGAAATTATGTTAGAATGCTTGGGAGTCAATATTAGAAGATTACTTAATTCATTTGATGACAATAAATTTAAAAACAATTGTTGGAATACACCAATTGATTTACAGTCTGAAACTTTTCCAAGTGTAAAGCAAAAAAAGAAACCATCAGGAAATTAATTATTTAATTTCCCGACAGCCCCTTTTTGTGTGGAATGTTGACAAAAAAAATTTGGATAGTAAAATAATTTTCAATGTTGGCTAGTTCAAGTCTTTTTGGAGGTGATAAACTATGAATATATGTTTTGTTCATGAGGAATATCCAGAAGAGACTAATTTTGGTGGAATTGCTACTTATCAGAAAATAATGGCTGAAGAATTGGCGAAACTAGGTAACCATGTTTATGTTATATGTAGAGGCTTAAAGAAAAGTAAATTTTATGTTGAAAATAACGTTAATATATATCGTATTTATGTAAAAGAGTCAAAAAATCAGATAAAAAACTATATTAGATATAGAAAAAAAGTATCAAAAATTTTAATAAAATTACAAAAGAAAAACTTGATTGATATTATTGAAGTTCCAGATTGGGGAGCTGAGACAGTTTTTTTTGAAAAGTATCGAAAAATACCTCTTGTTGTTAGACTTCATACTCCCTTAAAGGTATGGCTTAAGTATAACAAAAATAATTTTGGTAAGATAACTTCACTAATGTTAAAATGGGAAGAAAAAATGATGAGTTCTGCTAATTTAATTACTTGTTGTTCTAATGCTTTAAAAGAGATTATTGTTGACGAATTTAATATAAGTCCTTCGTCTATCAAAGTAACTCCTAATCCTGTTAATATAAATGATTTCTATAGGGATAAAAATATAAGAAAAGAGGAAAAAATTGTTTTTGTAGGAAGTATTGAAGAAAGAAAAGGAGTAGTTGTCCTTGCTCAAGCCTTAAATTTAGTTTTTGAAAATTATGCAAATTTAAAAGTAGAATTTATTGGGAAAGATACTACGAGAAATTATAAAAATATATCTACGAAAGAATTAATAGAAAGTATTGTATTTGATGAATATAAAAGTAATATTAATTTTGTTGGTCATATTCCTAATATGGAACTTAATAAACATTTAAATTCAGCTAGGGTAGGAGTCTTTCCATCATTGTTTGATAACTTTCCTTACGTTGTATTAGAAGCGATGACAACGGGCTTACAAATTGTTGGTAGTTCAAACTCAGGTATGGTTGAAATGTTAAATGATAAATCTTCAATTTATGAAACTGGTAATTATCAGGATTTAGCAGAAAAAATTATTGATAAATATAATTTAAGTTTAAAACAAGAAATAAATAATAGAAATATAAATAGAGTAAAAGAAATATATAATCCTAAAGTAGTATGTGATGAAATTATTGGTTTTTACAAAAGGACTATTGATTCATATAACTTAGATTATGATATAAGAATAGAATTACAAAATGTTTTAAATAAAATCACAAATGAACAAATTCTTGACTATAGAAAAGAACATGGTGGAGTTTCAAATTTGGTATTTAAAGTTAAAACAAAGAATAGAAATTATATTATAAAAAAATATTTGTATAATTATGATTTTAGTTTGTCAAAAAAATTGTATAATAAATATGAATTGTCGGGTTTAAATATAATAAGACCTATAAATGAAAATTTAATAAGTTATAATTCATTTAAGTATAATATTTTTGAATATAAGAAAGATTTTAAATTACTAAAGTTTATTAGAATTAATAATAAGTATTTAAAACGGATTTTGTTTTGTGAAAGAAAGACTGTCAAGAGTGAAACAATAACAGAAAAATGTATGAAATATTATTTGTACTTGAAAGAGTGTCATCATTTTGATGGAATATCAGGTAATGATGTTCAATATGTTTTGAAAGTTTTTGGTGAACTAAAAAATAAAAAAATATTAAAGGAAAGATATCTAAATCATGGTGATATTTCTAGTAGTAATATTATTGTAGCTAGTGATACTAATTATCTTATTGATTTTGATGAAATAACAATTACTACCCCTTTATATGATTTTGCAGTAATAGTAATAAAAAATTTTGTTAGAAATAATAAATTAAGTATGAGAAAATATAGTGTTTTTAGGAAAGATGCAAAGCGGTATTTTAAAAAATATTCAGAAAATGATTTTGATGATATGATTAAATTTTATTTATGTAAAATATTGATTGAAAAATTTTATTATCATCAAATTGATGTTATAGATTTAAATTCTAAAGAACAATTAAAAGATGATTATAAAAAGTATTTAAGATTATTAAGGCAATTTGAAGTATGTAATAAAGGAAATAATAATTATGAATAATAAATGGATAATAGCAATTATGGGACCTTCTGGTGCTGGTAAAAGTACATTGGGTTATAAACTTTTAGAAGATAAAAATATTACTCTTCCTAGACATTCTACAACTCGTTCTAAAAGAAGTGATGATAAGGAAGGTTTTTATAGGTATTTAACGCATGATGATTATAGAAAGTTATTAGAAAATAATCGTTTTTTGATTTCTTCAGGCGATGGTCCAGAAGTAAAAAAAGAATATGGTAATTTTTATGGAGTTTTGTTAGAAGATTGTTATGATGCTTGGGAAAAAAGTGATATAATATTGTTGTTTGTTTCTTATAAAGATATTTACCAGCTTGAAAAATTAAGGGAAAGTGGTATTAATGTTAAAATAGTTAATTTGACTTTTGTGGATATTGAAACTTTAGTAGAACAAAGATTAATAAATGATTCTAGTAGAAATCATACTGAAAGTGATATTAAAAGTAGAGTAAGATGGGCATTGTTAGATGATGAAAAGTATTGTCCAGAATTAAAAAAGTATGCGACTACTACTGTATATACAGATATATTTAATATAGAAGAAACTTATGAGAAAGTTGTTAAAGAATTAAAATTGAAAATATAAGGAGAAAAATATGGCAGAGTTTTGGGATTTATATGATAGAAATAGAAATAAGTTAGAAAAGATAGTAAAAAGAGGGGATAAATTAAATGATGATGAATATCATTTGGTTGTTAATGCGTGGGTAAGAAATAGTAAGAATGAATTTTTAATTACCCAGAGAGCTGCGAGTAAAAAGTATGCTTTTATGTGGGAATGTACTGGTGGTTCGGCATTAAGAGGTGAAGATTCTATAGATGCTGCAGTTCGTGAAATTAAAGAAGAGTTAGGAATTGATGTAGATAAATCTAAAGGTAAATTAGTTGGTTCAACATTTAGACATTATCCAAATTGTCCGGATATTTTAGATGTTTGGGTATTTGAAAGTGATGTATCTTTAGAAGAGGTAACGATACAGGAAGAAGAAGTTTGCAATGTTATGTGGGCTAGTGTAGATAAAATCATGGAGTTATATAACGATAAAAAATTTGAGGCTAATGCTTTTTTTGAAGAAGCACTTACAAATTTAAAAGAAGAAGTATACTATATTGGATTTAATGCTAATAATGCTATATGTAATGATGGCTTTTTTAAAGGTTCTATTACTTTATATCCAACTAAAGAAAAAGGTAATATATATTTTTCTGATAAGTTGCTTGAAGATTCAAAAAGTGATTTATTTATGAGGGAATATAAAGATTATGTTTATAGTACTGCTAGAAATATACAAAATCTAAATTGTAATGCTAAGTTTATTTGTTTTAATGAAAAAATAAGAAAACTTTGTTCAGATATGACAGATATAAATATTGTAAGAAGTAATGATCCTAATGTATTAGATTTTTTAAATAATAAGTTTAAAACACGTGAGTTAGTAAAAGATATTGTACCTATTTTTGACTATTATATGTTAGATAATAGTAATCTTCAATACGATTATATAAAAGATGTAGTAGGTAGTGATAAGTTTGTTATACAAGCTGAGACAGGTGCAGGTGGAGATAGTACATACTTAGTTGAAAATGAAAAGGATTTAGAAGAAATATGTAATTCTGGAAAAAAATATTGTGTATCTAAATATGTTAATCATTTGCCTTTGAATATAACTTTAATTATTGGGGATGATGATATACTTTTACTTCCTATTTCTGTTCAATTAATATTATTGACAGATAATAAATTTAAGTATGTTGGTGGAGATTTTGTTTATGTAGAACAATTACCTAAGAATATAGAAAAACAAATTAATAGTTATAGTTTAGAAATTGCTAATAGAATTAAAGAATTAGGATATAGGGGAGTTTTAGGAATAGACTTTGTGTTGTGTGATAATGATAATATTATTTTTATGGAGATTAATCCTAGATTTCAAGCATCATCTTTTTTGATTAGTTTGTGTTTAGAAAAAGAATATAATACTAATGTTGGAGAACTTCATTATCTTGCTATGACTAATCAAAAATTAAAGTATGTTAGTTTGAATAAGATAAATAAAAGTTTTGTAAATTGTAATAGTAATCAAAGGTTTGAAAAGCTTTTAGATTTTGATATTTTAGATAAAGGTTATTTTGAAGAAAATCTTTCGTCAAATTATAGAAAAGTATTTGATAGATCGGTTTTGTTAGAAAAAGAATTTGAAAAATTGAGTTAAATTTTATAAATGGGGAGGTGTATTATGAAAAAGAGTTTTAAAGATGAAGAAAAGTACTTAGAAGATACTTTAGAGAGATTTGAAGAAGCGATAGAGACTACTGAGTTAAGATTGGAAGCTATTCCTAGAATGCATTCTGATAATCCAAGACTAATGGAAAGTTTGTTGCGTCAGTATAATAACAGACTTAATATGTTAAAACGGACTGAGAATAAACCGTATTTTGCAAGAATAAATTTTAGAAATCATGAAGATGGTATTATCGAAGAATGTTATATTGGTAAAGTTGGGGTATATGATGAAGATAATAATCTAATTACTGTAGATTGGAGAGCTCCAATATCTTCAATGTATTATGATAGTAATGTAGGAAGTGCAAGTTACTTGGCTCCAGAAGGCATTATTGAGGGAGAACTTTTAGTTAAAAGACAATATGATATTGAAGATAAAGTGTTAAAAAGTTTTCAAGATGTAGATACAGTATCTAATGATGAGATGCTAAAACCTTATCTTGGGGTAAGTGCAGATAACAGATTAAAAAATATAGTTTCTACTATTCAAGCAGAACAAAACGATATTATTAGAGAAAAGTTATATAAAAATTTAATAATTCAGGGTGTTGCAGGAAGTGGAAAAACAACAGTAGCACTTCATAGAATAGCATATCTAGTATATAACAATATAGATAATGTTAAACCAGAACAGTATTTAGTTGTTGGACCTAATAAATTCTTTGTTAATTATATTTCAGGAGTATTGCCTGATTTGGATGTTAATAATGTATCTCAATTAACTTATGATGAAATTTTATGTAATTTGATTAAAGAAGAGTTTGAACT
>JAZUBJ010000023.1:0-7991 GCA_045638445.1 Bacilli bacterium
ACCATTAGAATTTATGTTTCTCTTAGCTTCAATTACATGGATATTGTAATCTTTATATAGTTCATTTATAAGCATTGTATTATGATTAGATAGCATAACATATACACCTTTTTCGTCTAAATCTTTAAATACTCTTGCTAGTCTTCTCTGCTCGTCTTTCCCAAACCCTTCTTCTGTATAACTATTAAATGTATTAGTATCAGAATCATATGGCGGATCAAAGTAGACAAAATCACCTTTTTTAGCATCTTTTACAGACTCTTCAAAATCAACACTTAATATTTTAATATCATTCATTGTTAGATAATTACTTACTGTTATTAAATTATTTCCTTCATATGTATTAACTTTTTCTTTTTTACCGAAAGGAACATTAAATTCACCTTTGCTGTTAACACGATATAGTCCATTAAAACAAGCTTTATTCAAATAAATTGTTCTAGCACTTCTTTTATAATCCGGCATTCTTTTAAACTTTGTTTTATCTCTATCTTTATTTCTTATTTCATAATAATATTCTTCTGAATGATTTGCTTCATGATGATTTAATTCATTACACATTTTATTAAATTTTGTTTCATCTTTAATACAATTAAAAACATTCATCAATTCTTCATTATAATCATTGATTACTGCTTTTTTTGGAGATAATTCAAATAATAAAGCTCCACCACCAACAAATGGTTCATAGTATGTATTATACTCATCAGGAGCATACATTTTTAGCTTATCAATTATTTGTCTTTTTCCCCCTGCCCATTTTACAAATGGTTTTCCCTTTAACATATTGATACCTCCTCAAGTTGATTTTCTCCTATATACAATTATATCATCAAATTGTCTTTTTTCCTAGAAAACAAGAGTATTTTTAATATTTTCATAAATAACTTGCATTATTTTTAATTTAGAGTGACTAATAGAATAGATTTGGGAGGTGTATATGATTAGAGAAAATGTTAACGGTGATATTAGTGATGAAGAATTTGAAAAACTACTTAAACCTTTTTCAGATAATTATAATGAATATTTAGAAAGTTATATAATGCCTGAAGTTATTGCTTATTATATTGCTAATTCTTATTATAGGCATTCTATGTATAAAGGTTCTTTTCTACAACATTATAATTCTGCTAAAGATATAATTAATTATTTTGGAGAAGATTCTGAAAAAGTAAAAGCACAAGTGTATAAATTATTACGAGTTAAATATGCATTACTTATCACTAATGAAAATCCATTAGAAATAAAAAAAATAGAGTACGAGCTATAATAATCATATAACATGTACTCTTTTTGATTTGATTTAACTTTGATTTTGTTTTGATTTTAATTTGATATTAATTTCATTTTATTTGGTTTATATTTCATTTTCCAAAAAACTCACGGAAAACTTATAATTGTGTGAATATAACTGGGCTGTGGGTGGAGAAAAAATATATATTTATATATATTAACCATCCGGGGGGTTAATCTTTTGGTACTAAATTTAATAACACTTGTAAACTAATGTCTTTTTGTTCAGCCATCTTATGATGAAGTGGACATAAAGTTATTAAGTTTTCATTATCTAACCTTTTATCATAATCTTCTTCTATAGAAATAATATGATGTACTTGTAAGTTTTTATAGTTATACATATAAATAGTATCATCAATATTATTTAAACAAGCTAAACATAAGTATCTATCTCGCCTCTTTATCTCTTCTCTTTTTTGTTTCCATTCATATGTGCTTCTAAATTTATCCGACTTACGTCTTTTCTTATACTTATATGGTCTTTTACAAATGATATTAATATCGTGTATTCTATTGCATATAGAACAGGTTTTATACATAGTCATAATCTTCTTTTCCCCATTCATTCCTATTTTGTAAAATACCAATAGCATAACCTAAAAACAATTTATCATTATAAACTGCTTGATCTATTGCCAATTTAATTTCCTTTTGGTCATAAATCTCAACAATATGTTTTAAATCTTCTTGTTCAGAAATACTTAGCTTCCTTAAAAATCTTCTTTCACAGTAGTCAAGAAAAGCACAATACAACTCCGACTCCTCACTATCTAAATCTACTTCTAATTGTCTTTGTCTACTTATAACCTCTAAAATATTATTTCTATTATCTATCTCTTTTTCTACATCTAGTTCTTTATCTATATCTGGTGGACAAGAATTTTCTCTTCTTTGAATTTCTTTTTTTCTAGCACTCACAGATTGATTAGTTAAATCTAATGCATCTTCTAAAAAATAAGTTCCATCTTCTCTTTTTGTTATAAAACCAATATCAACGAAATCATTTAATGTTTCTTCTACCAGCTCTTCATCCTCATTTATTAGTCGTGCTAAATCACTTGTAGAATATGGCATTATTTTATCTCCAATTACTCTTCCTAAAACACCATTCTTATTTATAGTCTTAAATATTAATTCTAAATATACAATTATTTTTTTATGACCATCATATTGTGTTTTTAACCATTCCACTTCATCTCTTTCAAAAAAACTAGCAGGAAGTTTATAGAAATATAATTGAGTTTTATTATATTTAGCCATTATTTGATATTCCAGTTACATCTTTTAAATAAGTTAAATCAATATTAAAATATTTTAACACCTCTGACATAGGTACTAACCTTTTATTTCTAATTCTATTATCTTTATAATACTCTAATGATATTTCTTGCATAATTGAATATGCTTTATTTCTACCAACACACCCTATAATCATAATATCTTTTGATGTAGCCCATTGACTTGATGTTATTTTTAATAATTCTTCAGCAGTTAACTTTTCACTATTCATTATAATCATCCCTTTCTTTTATTCTTTAGTTTTAAAGTTTGCTAGACTCTCACAGTAACATTATTTATTCATTTCATATATCTTCTCCTTTCTATACTACACCATCATAATACATTTTAAATGTAATTTTGTAAATAGTTTTTACTTAAATTATTATATTTTTACATTTTAAATGTAATTTCAGTTGACATTTAGGTGAGTTTAGGTGTATATTGGTATTGAGGTGGTAAGAATGAACAATAAATCTACTGATCCTAAATCATGTTTTGCTAAAAACTTAAAAGATTATATGGATAGAAATTCTGTTTCGAGAAAAAAACTCTCAGAAGATTTAGATATTAGATATTCTACAATATGCGAATGGTTAAAAGGAACTATTCTACCAAGAGCTGATAAAATGGAATTAGTTGCTAATTACTTTAATACGACTTCTTCTAAATTGCTTGAAGATCCTAATGAAGAAATAGTAATGTACAAATATCCATTTGTTAGTAGAATTCCTGATGGTTATAGTCTTTCTCAAGCTGCAGACGAGTTCTTCACAGGTTGGGGAATTATTCAACACAAAAAAAACATTGTTCCTCACTTCGGAATACAAATAAATCACGAATGCAACCCTATGCAACCACGTTATGTTAAAGGAGATTCTGTTTCATTTGAACTTACAAATTCTGTTTCTGAATACGATTGTGATTATTTAATTAGAAGAAAAGGTCATGATGCAGAAATAGTGAGAATTTATGAAGATCAAAATCCACCATATATTATTGAAGATAATACCCCTAAAGAAGATATATTTTATGAGGATAACAAACTAAAATATTATGTAATGATTCCTGTTTATAATATAGAAAACATTTATGAACCTTATCATACTTATAATGGGGATACTGATTATGAAATAATCGGAAAAGCTGATTAAATAAAAAAAAGACCTACTGCGCCAACAGTAAGTCAAATTGGATAACCACAAAAGTCTAGCAAACTTTAAAACACTATAAGATTATAATGTAATTGGGCTTCCTTTTACATTATATCACTTTTATCTATTTAACACAATAAAGGGAGATGATATAATGGGTGTTTACAAAGATAAATATAAAACAAAAGATGGAAAACAATGGTTTTTCAAAATAAGATATACTGATATAGATGGTTCGCCAGCTCAAAAGAAATCAGGTAGATTTGCAACCAAGAAAGAAGCTGAAGCTGAAGAATTTGCATTTAAAATGAGAATTAATACTAAAGAAAATCTATCTAATATTACTTTTGAAGAAATGATGAACTTATTTATAGATTTCAAAAAAGATAAAGTTAAGGAAACTACGTTCTATAATTATGGTAATAAAAAACTATATTTAGAACCTTTATATA
Source organism: Bacilli bacterium (assembly GCA_045638445.1). Lineage (GTDB taxonomy): Bacteria > Bacillota_I > Bacilli_A > RF39 > UBA660 > CAG-1000. The sequence continues at coordinate 4,181 of JAZUBJ010000023.1, forward strand.
AAATTAAATTAAAAGACTTTAACATAATGCAATTTGAACATTGGAAACAAACAATTAATAATACACATTTATCAACAAAATATAAAAACGATATTTTAAAATTCCTAAAATCAATAATGAATTATGCATCAGTTTGGTATGACTTTAATTTCAATAAAGTATATTGTAAAATGACTAATTTCACTAATCCTAATGAAGTTGAAAAAGAAATGATGTATTTCACATATGATCAATTTAAAAAGTTCTTAAGTGTGGAAGATGATTTAAAATATAGGACTATTTATGAAATACTATATTATTGTGGATTACGACGTGGTGAACTACGAGGACTTACTTGGAAAAATATTGATTTTAATAATAAAACTTTATCAGTAAAGAAACAAATTACAGACCGTTCTGGAACCGTCAAAGATTTCCATTTTTCCTCTCCTAAAACCAAAAGCAGTATAAGAACCCTACCTCTTAATAAAGTGCTCTTAGAAGACCTTAAAATGCTTAAAGAACGTGATTCAAAGTTGCACGGATTTAGTAATGATTTCTTTGTAGCTGGAGATGCTTTTCCAATTAGTAGTAATGCTGTTGCAGATAGAAAAAATCGAAACTGCCAACTTGCTGAATTACCACAAATAAGAATACACGATTTTAGACATAGTTGTGCTTCTTTACTCATTAATAGTGGCGCTAATGTTACCGTTGTAGCTAAATATTTAGGTCATACAAAAATAGAAGAAACATTAAATACTTATACACATTTATTCTCTACCGCATTAAACGAAGTAGTTAATGTAATAGATAATTTAGAACAATAAAAGCTAGGATTAACTTTCCTAGCTTCTTTTAATTAAAAATTATTTTATACTTCATAATGATAGACCAAACCATGTAAGTGATTTTCAAAAAGTATATTTCTTGAATCATTCATTATAAATTCACTTTTAAGAATTCCACACTCAATAATTTCATCTTTAGAATTAAATAAATAAAGTTCTTTTGTTTTATTACTATATTCATCAATCATTTCTGAATCTGGCAAATGGATATCCCCATTATTATAATTTGTTACAGCACAGATAGTATCTTGGGTTATATTTAACAGATGAAATATTGACTTTGTTGAATTAGAACCATGATGTGGTGCTTTTAAAAAAGCTAGATTTTCAATATTATAATTATTTTTAATTAACCCATTAATTGTTTTACTTTCTATATCTCCACCATAAATAAATACAATATTATTAAATTCAAGAAAAATAGCTAATGAATAATCATTAATATTTGTAGTGCCTGTAAACTTATTATTTGATAAAAATTTGGTTATTGGTGACATGCAATATAAATTAAAATTCAATTGCTCACCATGCCAATTTATATAGCTATTATATAATGGCAAATTACTCATTCCATAAATAAGTTCACCATTAGACCTTTTGTTATGCAAATTTATTTTAGAAAATTCATCATATATTTCTCGACAATTACTTGGTATATCTTCTTTTAATGTTTCATCAATATTTGGAATAACAACTTTAGTATTTTGATTACAAAATGTATTAAGTAAATTGCTTATTCCCATACTATGATCTTTATGAGGATGCGTCCATACTAATACATCAATACTATGAATATTATTGTCATTTAAAATTTTTATTGTTTCATTAATATTGGTTTCATAAGAATCTATTACTAATGAATAAAAGACCTCATTATCATATTTAAATATAACTACTATACTTTCTCCTTGTTCTTTATAACCTATTACATAATTTTCAATTTTTATTTGATTTGCAGTTCCCGGAATTATAATTGTTTCTGTATTAGGCACTTTTCTTTTTTATAATAGTAGTTGTTTTATTTCTTTTTTGAATTGAACTTTTTATTGTAAAATTCGAATTAAAACTTTTGGAGAAACTGTTTAATTTATTATGATTTTCTTTTGGCATTTTAGACTCAGTAATACTTTTAAAATTTAAATTATATGTTCTAATTAGCTCCATTTTTCAAACCTCCAAGAACTCCATCATCGCCAGTTTCAGAAACAAGCAAAGCATATAAATTATCTGAAATGACATCACTGTATTCATCAAAAATTTTTAGATTAATTTCCTCACACAATTTATCAATTTCTTCAATTCCACAATCTACATTAAAACGTTTATAGCAATCAATATCCCAGACAAAACTATAAGCTTTTTTAACTCCATCAGTTGTTTTAAATTTTCCTTTTATAATGCGAATATTTTTATTTAAAGAAATAGATTCTTCATTATAAAATGGCCTAAAAGAGTACTCGAAAATCATTTCTTTAGTTTCATCAGTTATTTTTGATAAATCAGATAAAAATTTATTATTAAAATATTTTTCAACATATACTTTTTCACTTAGAATTATCTCATTAATTTTTCGAATACCAATTCTACTTAATTTAATTGGAGATATGGAATTAATTACATTAATCGCACCAATAAATAATTCAAAGTATTTCTCAACACCACTATAATTATTAAAATCACCTTTGTCAAAAATTAACATATTTTGATTTACAATAAATTTGCATGCTTCATCTACATTTATAAATTCATAATTTTGAATTACTTCAACATTCTTTTTTAACATAAAACTTTCAGTAATTAAAGGTTCTGGATCGTCCAATTCAAAATTAATATTATAATTATTATATTGATTATACGTATAATTTTTTTCTTTAAAATATTTTTCTAATTTTTCTAGTATTTCTTCAAATGAATCTAATGCATAAAAATCTATCCTAAAAATTTCTTTTGCTAAAGTATTACGTTTGATATCTCCTCTATTATATCTAACTTCCTCGTTTTTCATATAATATCCCTTCCTTATCAAAAACTTCTATTATAATTATATCATATATTTTTAATATTTATTATTTTTTTCAATAAATAGACTCCATTTTTTTAATACGGTTCCCAAATGGTTCCTCGTTTTCTTCAATGAGTTCTGTTAATCCCATTCAATCCCTTATAAAATCTGCATAAACAAAAAATGACACCCAGTTAAGGGTGTCTTCAGGGGGTTTTGGTGAATACTTCCATTCTGATTCGTGAAAGTATTCGCGACATATTGCTATGTCTATTTAATTGTATAATGATTAGGGAGTTTTGTCAATTGAATAATTTACTTTTTTTACATTTTTTTGTTTTTTATAATTTCTATTTTTATTTTTCTTAAGATTAAAAATGTATTTCTTTTTTTACATGTGGGACACTTAGAATGTTTTATTCCTCTTTTAGTGGGGAGTGGTAATCTTAATATTGTTTTACAATGATGACATTTTTTGTATATATGGTTTTTATCTTTGATATTTTTTTTAATATCATAAAATGGTTTTATAATTTTTTTCTTAATTTTAAGGTATTTGTTATTTTCGATTTTTCTTTTAGTAGTTTGTTTAGAGAATGATCTAAACATCATTGTAAATATTAATATCCATTCTAATGTGTATATGATTTTAGAATTTATAAATATGTTTAATATGAGTAGTATTATATAAACTATTAAACTAAATTTATATAGTTCATCTATCCCATATCTTCCATACATAAATCTGTAAATCTTATTTTGTAAATTATTCATATAAACTCCCTTATATACATTCTAGTTTAATTATATTAAATGAACATTAAAAAAATGATATTTTATTGAAGTTGTCAACGAAAAGTAGACACTAAAAAAAATATTATTTAAAACCTAGTTGGGTTCTATACTCGACTGGGTTTTTATATTGCAATGCAAAACTTGGACGATAATTGTTATTATCCCAAACAATATCATCAATTAA
>JAZUBJ010000024.1:0-9724 GCA_045638445.1 Bacilli bacterium
CTTATCAACAAGTTATTAACAATTTAAAAATAGAAGTAGACATAATTTTGTTAATAATGTTTATAACTAATTTTTTACTAGTAAATAAAAGGAATAAATTGTTTACAATTTGTGAAAAAGTTGTTAATATATGTGTTAATAAAATTTTTCTTTTGACTTTAAAAAAAGATACTTTATAATAGATGTTAGACAAATGAAAAGAAAGGAAAAAGTTACTATGAATAATCACGATATTTGGAATGAATTTCTAAATAAAATCAAAAGTAAAGTGTCACTTATGTCATATAATTGCTTGTTTAAAGACCTAAAACTACACTCTTATGAAAATAATGAATTAATCATAGTAGTTCCTAATAATGACTTGATGTATCAAAACATAACAAAAAATTATAAAGATATAATTGAAGACTTATTAAATGATATTACAAATAACAGCTTAGATATTAAGTTTATATTTGAAAATGAAGTAGAAAAATATACGAAAAAAGAACAAATAGTTCTAGAAGAACCCGTAAAAGAAGAAAATGTCATTAATGAAAATATAGAAAACTACAAATATTCAAGTAACTTCAATCCAAAATATACATTTGATACATTCGTTGTTGGAGAAGCAAATAAACTTGCATATGGAACTGCACTTGTAGTTGCGCAGAATCCTGGAAAATTATATAATCCTTACTTTATATATGCCAAAAGTGGTCTAGGAAAAACGCATTTAATGCATGCAATTGGTAATTATATTGTTAATCATTCTGATAAAAAAGTATTATATATAACAGCAGAACAATTTATAAATGACTATGTATCTATAGTAAATACTAAAAATAAAAATGATAATAATGTAAGTTATTTAGAAGCATTCAGAGAAAAATATAGAAATGTTGATGTACTAATGATAGACGATATACAATTTCTAGAAAAAGCAAATAAAACTCAAATGGAATTCACAAATACTTTCAACACCCTATATAATAATGAAAAACAAATAATAATTGCTTCAGATAGATCAATAAATGACTATAAATTACTTGAAGAAAGACTTAAAACAAGATTTAGATGGGGATTAACGGAATCAATAAATCCACCTGAAGTTGAATTAAAGAAAAATATAATTAGAAATAAAATAATGATAAATCAATTTGAATTAGAATTAGATAACGAAGTAATAGAATATATAGCTAATAATTGCGGAAGTGATATAAGAAATCTAGAAAACTCTGTAATAAGATTGGTAGCATATAAAATTACACTAAATATCGAAAAAGTTACAATAGATATTGCAAGAGAAGCACTTGAAGAATATGTGACAGAAACAGTATATAAAACAAATTCAATAGCAAAAATAGTAGACGTAGTAGCTAAATACTATAATATAGACGCATCAATGATTAAAGGTAAAATGAGAAAGAAAAATATAGCAGATGCTCGAGCAATAGTTATGTATTTATGCACATGTATGACAGAAGAAACACTTGATAGAATTGGATTAGAACTTGGTGGCAAAAATCATGCAACAATTATATATTCTAGAGAAAAAATTAATGAAGAATTGAAAACAAATACAAAATTACAAGAAGAAATTAAAATATTAAAAGATAAAATATGTGAATAAGTAACAACTTATAAACATTAAAATAACAAAATAAAAATAAAAAACCTAGGTAATAACTTAACATAATTAAGTTATTAACATTATTAACAATCTATATAATGAATAATATATAATATAATAATAAATAAGGAGGAAAAAATTATGAAAATGTTAATAGAAAAAAATACACTTATGGAAGGAATCAATGCTGTATCAAGAGCCTTATCAACAAGAAACATAGTTCCTGTATTAAACGGAATTAAATTTGACTTAAAAAACGAAGGACTTTACTTAACAGCAACAGACAATGATATAACAATTGAATACTATATAGATAAAGTAAATATTAAAAGTATAGATGAGATAGGATGTACAATTATTTATGGAAAATCATTATTAGAGATAGTAAAGAAATTACCAAATACAGATATTTTAATTGAAAACTTTGAAACTAACGAAGTATCATTCAAAACAGAAAACTCTATATACAATTTTAATTGCTTTCCAACTGAAGATTTTCCAAAAATTAATTTAGAAGAAGTTAAAAATCCAATTAAATTATATGCAGGAAGTTTTAAAGAAATTATTAACAAAACATCATTTGCATGTTCATTACAAGAAAGTAGACCTCTATTAACAGGAGTTAACATTAAAATTATAGGAAATCAATTTGAATGCGTTGCTACAGATTCTTATAGATTAGCTAAAGTAACAGAAACATTAAATGAAATGTATGATGAAAATATAAATATAGTTATTCCTGCAAAAAATATAAATGAACTAGTAAAAATTATTAATGATGATTCAGAATTAGAAATGCATGTATTTAGTAATAAAGTTATATTTAAATTTGAAAATATAATATATCAAACTTCATTACTTAATGGAAAATATCCAAATACAGACAATTCTATTGCGTCAGAATTTAGTTATATATTAAAAACAAACTTAAAAGATTTCTATAATACACTTGATAGAGCTTCACTATTAACTCAATCAAAAGATAAAAATATTATTGATATGGAAATAAATGGAAATTCAATTGTTATTAAAGCATCAAGTTTAGAAATGGGAAAAGTTGAAGAAAAAATGACTGTTGAAAATGAAACAAATAACAATTTAAAAATATCATTTAGTGCTAAATATATGTTAGAAGCATTAAAAATGTTTAATTCTGAAGAAATATATATATTATTAAATGGTGAAATAAATCCTATCATTTTAAAAGAAATTGACAAAGAAAATATCATTCAACTAATTTTACCTATGAAAACTTACTAAAAAACGAGAAAATCGTTTTTTTTTTGCCATTTTTTTCCTTTTCGACATAATTCGACAAATTTCGACAAATAATATGTGATAGTATACGGATCAAATTTAAGAAAGGGGGCCAAAGAATGGATTACGAAATAACATATGAAACTGAGTATATTGTTCCAGTTAATGACAAATGCAGCAAAGTTATAGAAAATGGTGAAGAATATATTATTGAAAATCCAACATTAAAAATACTTGAACATAGTTGTGAATATTTTGGAAGTTCTTTTGAAGGAAGAAAAGAAGGTACAAAAAAAATATTAGGTATTACTCATAAATCACCAATAATTATTGAAGAGAGCAGAAAAATAATATTTTTTCCAACAAATTCTCCAGATAGAAAAGATTGCGCATGGATCAATTTAGAAAAAATAGATAAATATTTTAAAAATGATAAAAATTCATGTACAATTTTATTTAAATGCGGTAAAAAAATGGATTTTAATATATCATATGGATCATTAACAAATCAAATTTTAAGAGCAACAAGATTAAAATTTATTTTGGACGATAGAATTGCTAAAAAAGAAGATAATATAATATAAATTATCTTTTTTTATGTGCTAATTTATGCTATAATATGTCTAGTGTGTAGGTGTACTAGAAAAAGGAAAAATTAAAATTAAGGGGGTTTAAGAGGTCAAAAATGAATATTACTAAACTAGAATTAACAAATTTTAGAAATTATAAGAAACATGTTTTTGATAATTTTTCCAATTTAAACATTATCATTGGTAAAAATGGTATTGGTAAGACATCTATAGTTGAAGCTATATATTTAGGAAGTTTAGCTAAGTCTTTTAAAACAAATAATGAACAATTAATAATAAAAAATGATAATGAATTCTTTAGAATAAAAATCCATTATTTTGATTATGGGCCAAAGAAGAATTTAGAAGTATTTTGTGACAAGGACGGGAAAAAAACAAAAATCAATTCAAAGCTACAAAGAAAACTTAGTGAATTTATATCTCAATATAGGGTAATCTTATTATCACCAGATGAATTAAAATTGATAAAATCGTCACCTAATACAAGAAGAAACTATTTAAATATTCAAATATCACAATTGCAGAAAGAATATCTACATTTTTTAAACAATTATAATATATTGATAAAAAATAAAAATGATTTTTTAAAAAAATTAATGTTTAATTCGAATTTGGATACAAGATACTTAGATATATTGGATGAAAAAATAGTTGAAGAAGGAATGAAAATCTATTCATACAGAAAGAAATATATTGATATGATAAATAAATATATAAATAATATATTTAATAATTATATTGAAAAAAATAAGGTATATATAAAATATATATCTGATTATGAAATAGATGATAAAGAGAAATTAATTCACAATCTAAAGAAAATAAGAAATAAAGAAATCAATATTGGAATGACATCATTTGGAATTCACAGAGATGATATAGAATTTATTCATAATGAAAATAATGCAAAAGAATATAGTTCTCAGGGAATTCAAAAATTAATAGTACTCGCTATGAAACTTTCAGAAGTTCAAATCTTTATAGACGAATATGAAATATATCCAATATTATTACTAGATGACTTATTCAGTGAATTAGATGAAAAAAATAGAAATAATATTTTTAAATCATTAGATAATAAAATACAAGTATTTATTACAACAACAGATTTAAAGAGTATTAATAAAAGAATAATATCTAAAGCCAAGATATTTAATTTAGATGAGAGGATGTGCAAATAATGGAAGAATATGGCGTAAATGACATACAAGTCTTAGAAGGATTAGAAGCAGTAAGAAAAAGACCTGGTATGTATATTGGAACAACAGATGTTAAAGGACTTCACCACTTAGTGTGGGAAATTGTTGACAACTCAATAGATGAAGCGTTAGCAGGATATTGTAATAATATAGAAATTGTAATAAACAAAGATAATTCTATTACTGTAAAAGATAATGGTCGTGGAATACCAGTTGGTGTTCACCCAAAAACAGGTTTATCAACAGTTGAAACAGTTTATACAGTACTACATGCCGGAGGAAAATTCGGTGGTGGAGGATACAAAGTATCTGGAGGACTTCATGGTGTAGGTGCATCAGTAGTTAATGCATTATCAAAATGGGTAACTGTTACAGTGTGCAAAGAAGGAAAAATCCATGAATGTAAATTCGAAAATGGTGGAAAAATAGTACAAAAATTAACAGTAATTGGCGAATGTGAAGAGAATAGAACAGGAACAACAGTTACCTTTAAACCAGATCCAGATATATTTGATACAGATATATATGATTACGAAATATTAAAGACAAGAACTAGAGAATTAGCATTTCTAAATAAAGGATTACAACTTACGTTAAGAGATGACCGAGATGAAGAAGATACACAAGGTGATATATTCTTATATGAAGGTGGTATCAGTGAATATGTTAGATTTATAAATCAAGGAAAAACTCCTATTCATGAAAATATTATTCACCTAGAAGGAGAGAAAGATAACATTGTATTTGAAGTAGCAATGCAATATAACTCTGGATATAACGTAAACATATATTCATTTGTTAATAATATTAATACTCATGATGGTGGAACACATGAAGATGGTGTTAAAAGAGCGTTAGTAAGAGTTATAAATTCATATTCAAGAAAAAATAATATATTGAAAGAAAAAGACGAAAATTTAAAAGAAGATGATGTAAAAGAAGGAATTACAATGATAGTTTCTTGTAAACATCCAAATCCACAATTTGAGGGACAAACAAAAGGTAGACTAGGAAATTCCGAAGTAAAGAATCTTGCAGATAGCGTATTTGCCGAAGGATTCGAAGCATTCTTACTTGAAAATCCAGATTTAGCAAAAACAATAATAGGAAAAGCAATATTGGCAAGAAATGCAAGAATGGCTGCAAAAAAAGCAAGAGAAGCAACAAGAAAAAGTGACTTAGCACCAACAAACTTCTTCGGAAAATTATCAGATTGTAAAAGTAAAGATCCAAGTATTTCAGAAATATTTATTGTCGAGGGAGATTCAGCCGGAGGATCTGCAAAAAAAGGTAGAGATTCAATGACACAAGCTATTCTTCCACTTAGAGGAAAAATATTAAATGTAGAAAAAGCAAGATTAGATAGAGCACTTGGAAATGAAGAAATTAAAACAATTATTACAGCATTTGGTACAGGAATTGGAGAGTATTTTGATTTAAATAAATTAAGATATGACAAAATAATAATAATGACCGATGCCGATGTAGACGGAGCACATATTAGAGTATTATTATTAACATTATTTTATAGATTCTTTAAACCAATTGTACAAGCAGGTCATGTTTATGCAGCACAACCACCACTATTTAGAATAATGCATGGAAAAACTAGAAAATACACATTAACAGAGAAAGAAAAAGATGAATATTTAGCTTCTCTTCCTGAAAATGTGAGAAATCGTGCTGAAATTGCTCGTATGAAAGGTTTAGGAGAAATGGATGCTGAAGAATTAAATGAAACAACAATGGATATCGAAAAACGTGTCCTAAGAAAAATAACTGTAGATGATTGTATTGCAGCAGATGCAATATTTGAAAAATTAATGGGTGATGAAGTAGAACCAAGAAGAGCATTCATAGAAGAAAATGCAGAATTTGTTAAGAATTTAGATATTTAGGAGGAAAAAAATGAATACAGAAGAACATGATGAAAATAAAATAGAAAATACAAATGAATTCAGTGGAACATTTCATGAAAGAGATAGTCATGCTGAAAATAATATTGTAGATGAAGTAAAAGATTCATTCCTAGATTATTCAATGAGTGTTATCACATCACGTGCTATTCCAGATTTAAGAGATGGATTAAAACCAGTTCATAGAAGAATATTATGGTCTATGAATGAAGAAGGAAATACACCAGATAAACCTCATAGAAAATCGGCAACTACAGTAGGTAATGTTATGGGACATTACCATCCACACGGAGACAGTTCAATATATGATGCCATGGTACGTTTAGCACAAGATTTTAATCAAAGATACATGTTAGTAGATGGACATGGAAACTTTGGTAATATTGAAGGTGACGGAGCAGCGGCTTATCGTTATACAGAAGCAAGATTAGCAAAAATATCACTTGAATTATTAAGAGATATTAATAAAGAAACAGTTGATATGGAAGATAACTTTGATTCAACAAGAAAAGAACCAAAAGTACTTCCATCTAGATTTCCTAATATTCTTGTTAATGGTTCAATGGGAATTGCGGTAGGAATGGCTACCAATATACCACCACATAATTTAGGAGAAGTTATTGATGGATGTGTAGCATACATAGATAATCCAGAAATAGATACAATGGGATTAATGGAATACATTAAAGGACCTGATTTTCCAACAGGTGGTATAATTTTAGGCAATAGTGGAATAAAAAAAGCTTATGAGACAGGAAGAGGAAGTATTACTATTAGAAGTAAAGCTACAATAGAAGAAATACACGGACATAATTGCATTGTAATAACAGAGGTTCCATATGGTGTAAACACAATGGAATTAAAAAATAAAGTAGCAGAATTAGTTCACACTAAAGTAATAGAAGGAATATCTGATTATCATACAGATTTAAAAGATGGTGTAAAAATTACAATAACATTAAAAAGAGATGCAAACCCACAAGTAGTTTTAAACAATTTATATAAACATACAGCATTTCAAAGTAATTTTGGAATAATATTATTAATGTTAGATGGATTAACACCAAAAACATTAGGATTAAAAGAAATAATTTCAAAATATATAGACCATCAAAAAGTTGTAATAATAAGAAGAACAAAATTTGATCTTGCAAAAGATGAAAAAAGAGTACATATCTTAAATGGATATAAAATAGCTCAAGATCATATAGATGAAGTAATAAAAATAATTAGAAATGCAGAAGATGACAATGAAGCTAAAACAAAATTAATGGAAAGATTTGGATTAGATCAAATACAATCAGAAGCAATATTGGAATTAAAATTAAGAAGATTAACAGGACTAGAAAGAGATAAAATAGAAGCAGAATTAGCAGCATTATTAAAAGAAATTGAAGAATTAAAAGCAATTTTAGCATCAGAAAAATTAGTATTAGATATAATTAAGAAAGAAATGTTAGAAATTAAAGCAAAATTCAGTGATGAAAGAAGAACACATATAGATATGACTGCAATAGAATACATTGAAGATGAAGCGTTAATACCACAAGAAGAAGTAATGATAACATTAACAAGTAAAAATTATATAAAGAGAATTACAAAAGATACTTACAAATCACAAAATAGAGGTGGAGTAGGTATAAAAGGAATAACAACAACAGATGAAGATTTTGTAGAACAATTAATATCAGTAAATACACATGATCACATATTATTCTTCTCAGACAAAGGAAAGGTATATAGATTAAAAGGATATCAGGTTCCAGAATATTCAAGAACAGGAAAAGGATTACCAATTATCAACCTACTATCACTAGAAAAAGATGAAAAAATTAACACAATGTTAAAAGTAGGACAAGAAGAAACAAACAAATGTTTGATATTTAGTACAAAAAAAGGATTAGTTAAGAGAACAAATCTAGAAGAATTTGAAAATATAAGACAATCAGGAAAAATAGCAATAACATTAAAAGAAGATGACGCATTGATTTCAGTAAAATTAACAGACGGAAATAGTCAAGTGTTAATGTGTTCATCAGAAGGAAGAATGGTAAGATTTAATGAAAATGAAATAAGAATCATGGGAAGAACAGCATCAGGAGTAAGAGGAATAAATCTAACAAATGATATATGTGTAGGAACAGAAATATCTGAACTAGGAAAACAATTATTAGTAGTAACAGAAAATGGATATGGAAAGAAAACAGATATTGAAGAATATAGAGAAACAAAAAGAGGAAGCAAAGGTGTTAAAACAATAAACATCAGCGAAAAAAATGGAAAAGTAATAGGATTTAAATCTACGACAGATGAAAAAGATATAATGATAATAACAGATAATGGAATGATCATTAGAATGGATGTTACAAATATCTCGAAAATGGGAAGAGTAACAAAAGGTGTAAGACTAATAAATTTAAAAGATAATAGTAAAGTAGCATCAATATCAGTAGTTGATAAAGAAGAAAATCAAGAAGAACAAATAGAAGAAGAAACAGAATAGTTTCTTCTTTTTTTAAAAATATTTCCCGGGAAATAAAAAAGAAAAGAAAAAGAAAAAAAATATAAGAAAAAAGCAAGAGAAAAACAATCAAAGAACGCAAGAGCAGAAATTTATTAACAAAGAGGTTCCAAGTGGAACATCAATAAATAAACAAAAGTAAAAGAGCAAAGTAAGAAAATAATAAAAAAAGAAATGTAGTAAAAGAAAATATAAGAAGAATAAGAAACAATGTAAGAAAAATGAAAAAAAATGAAATATAATAAAAGTATTTAAAAAAAGGAAGAAAGGAAATAGGTTATTAACAAAGATGTTTCACGTGGAACATCAAACAGTAAAAGAAAGGTAAATAATATCCGTATAATAGTAAAGAGTAAGAAAAAAATATTTAACAAGTATCTCTAAACAAATAAAAATAAAGAAATATATAGTGAATTATCAGAAAAAATAATGAAGGCAGAAAAAAGTTATTAACAAAAGGTTCCACGTGGAACATAAAAAAGAGAATGAAAATAATACATATAATTGTATAGAGAAAATAGTAATAGGAAATAAATAAATAACTAATATTTCTTAAAAAGTGGAATTTAAATAAATTAAAACTAAAATAAGCGAATTATGAGAAAAATTAAATAAAATAATGTCATAAG
>JAZUBJ010000025.1:0-8787 GCA_045638445.1 Bacilli bacterium
ATTATGAATATATATGAGTATTTTGAATATAATTTAAAAGATATAATAAAAAATAAATATAAAGTTAGTATTTATCTAAATAATGGGGAAATTTTATATTTAAATGGATTTATGGATACAGGTAATAATCTAATAGAGCCATATTCAAATAGAAAAGTAATAATTATAAATGAAAAGGTAGATGAAAATTTTTACTTAGTGCCATACAAAACAATAAATGGTGATTTTTTAATAAAATGTTTTAATCCAAAACGAGTATATATAGATGGTATAGGAGATGTAAAAAATATAAGTGTTGGCATTATAAATAAAAAATTTGATGGGTATAATTGTCTATTAAATAACAAAATATTGGAGGAAAAATGATAAAAAGAATATTAGAATATATATTTGGAAATAAAGATGTATTATTTGTTGGAAGCAGTGATATTTTGCCACCACCATTAGATAAAGATGAAGAAGAAAATTTGGTAAAACTAAGTAATTCTGGCGATCTTGATGCTAGAAATAAATTAATAGAACACAACTTAAGATTAGTAGTCTTTTTAGCAAAAAAATATGACAACACAATGTATGATTTAGAAGATTTGGTAAGTATTGGAACAATTGGTTTAATAAAAGGAATTAAGACATATAAATTAGATAAAAATATAAAATTAGCAACATATGCATCAAGATGTATAGATAATGAAATATTAATGTTTTTAAGAAAAAATAAAAGAAGAATGAATGAAATTAGTCTAGAAGATACCATAAATTTTGATAGCGAAGGAAATGAGTTAAAATTTGAAGATATATTTGGTACAGAAGAAGACGTAGTTGAAAAAGAACTGGAAAACAAAGAGAATCAAAAATTAATGATAAATGAAATACTAAAACTTAACGAAAGAGATAAAATTATAATAGAAAAAAGATATGGATTATTTGGAAATGAAGAACTTACGCAAAAAGAAATTGCAAATAAAATGTCAATTTCCCAATCATATATATCAAGAATTGAGAAGAAAGTAGTTAAGAAATTAAAAATACTTCTAAAAATATAAAGTTTTAGAGGTTTTTTTGTTTTTTTTATCTTGTAATTAGCCCCCAAATTTGCTACAATATGAAATAGAATATGTCTTAATGAAAGGGGAGGAAATTAAGATGTCAAAAAATTATGATGATTACGGTTATGACGATGAAAATAAATCTGGAATACTAAAGAAAATACTTATAGTATCACTGATAATTGTTTCAATAATTATAATTGTGATTCTATTAAAAGGATGTACAAATGGAAAAGGAAATAAGCCAAGTACATTTGATTATGAAAATGCATTATTAAATGCAGGGAAAAATTATTTCGAAAACAACAAAGATGAATATCCACAAAGTAAAGGTGAATGTACACAAGTAGAATTAGGAACACTTATTGAAAAAGGATTAATCAATACAGAAAATTTCAATAAATGTGATAATGCTAAAACATATTTAAGAGTGTGTATGTTAGAAAATGGTACTAAACATTTTACTCCATGGATTACATGTGATGCCTATAAATCAGAAGAAAAGTATGGAGAAAGTAAAGAAGGTAAATTAAGTGATGTATTAACAAATGAAAGTTATATTGAATTTAAATTCTTACCTCAAGCAACTACACCAGGTGAAGATGAATTAGGTGAAGTTAAAGAAGGATGGAAAAATGAAATCAATTCTGATTCATATAAGACTCTTTCTTCAACAAAATATTACAGATACAGAGATACACTTTATAAATGGGATGTTACAACTAAAACATATTACTCAACATCTGGAGATAAAAGTAATGCAGCAGATGTTAAAGAATATTATGTAGTATCACCAAATAGTAATTATAAAATGTATGATAGCAAAACAACAGAAGCATATAAATGGTATACAACAACTCAAAAGAAAGAATATGCTTTAGGAGCAAATGGTAAAAAAGCATTTAGCACTCAACCAATTGAAGATTATACAGAACATGATGGTGGAGTTGTAACAAAAGTATATTATCAAAGAACTGTTAAAGTTAAAGAAAATGCTACACCAAATTTATTCTATAAATGTGCAGCAACAAATGATAAAAATGCAACAATTTATAAGTTGACACCATATAAATGTGGAACAACTGATAACAAAATGATATATGAAATTGGAACAATTTATAGTTGTGCAAGTACAACATCATCAAGTGAAACAATTATGGGTCAAAAAGTTCCAACAGCAACAAGTCCATGTTATGAACAAAAATGGACTCAAGTAAAAACATGTGATGAAACATCAGCAGATTGTATAGCAGAAGAAATAACACTATATAATTGGTACAAATATGTAGGAACTGATGAAAGAGTATATTATCCATCAAATTCAGCAAAAGCATCTGGAGAAAAAGTATATTATACTGAAGCACCAGTAGCAGGAGCAATAAAAGATGTAGAAACTAAAGCAACAGCTTATAAATGGTATAAAGCAAAAGTTACTACAACAGCTGAGTATACAGCAGTACCACCAACTAAAGATTCTAAAAAAACAAATGATTATAAAGTTGGAGCTTGGTCAGAATGGACTACAAAAAATCCAAAAACAAATGATGGAAGAACAAGAACAATAGAAACAAAAACAAAAATTAAATATCAAGAAATTGTTTCAAATGGTGAAGCAAAATGGGTAAATATTGGAAATAATGATAAATATTTATCTGAAGAAGAAATGATTAAATTACTACAAAATAATAAATATAATGTTAAAACATTAGAAGATATATCAAATGATGGAACAATTAGATATCAATTGAAAATGTATGTAAGAAATAAAAAGGAGACTAAATAATGGATAAGTTAATAGAAATAATTCAAAATGGTGAAAATCTTATTGAAAGAACTCATGAATTATTAGCAAATGAAATAGATGATTTAGAGAGTGCAGGAATTGTACAATTAGCAACTGCAGTAAGTGATTTAAAAGCAATACATGCTGAATCACTAAGTTTTACTGATGATACAGTGGCAAGTGGATTAGTTGTTCCACCAGCAGATGTTGACCCAAATGAATACCTTGAAGTGGTAGAAAGATATCTTGGAATGCGTAGATACATTATGGGAGAATTAAGAGATAGAGTTTATGAAAGAACAGCAAAATACGATATAGCATTTAGAAATAAACAAGATAAATACAAAATGTATAACACTGTTAATACAATGATTAACAGTGACGTTACAAAATTCAATGCTGATTTATCAAGAATTAATTCAAAAGTTAATGAATATACAAGAATGCTTGGAACAGCAGAAGCTGGAAGTGCACTATATGACTTCCTTACATCTGAATTAGAAGCGTTAGAAAGAGATAAACAATCTATATTAGATAGAATTGAAGAAAAAAATAGAAAATTAGAACAAAATAAAAAAGCTCAAAGTCAATTAATTAATGGTTTCTATTCAAGAGAAGAAGAAAAGGAACAAGAACAAGAGCATGTAGAAGAACATGAAGAAGAAATCGTAGAAAATCAAGAAAATACTGAAGATAATGAATATGATGTTGAAATTCCACAAAATCCAGAATTAATCGGAGACGATGAAGATGTTGAAGAAAATGATGAACAAATGGAAGATGGAATTGTTGATGGTGAAGAATTCATACCAGTATTCCCAGGTGATGAAGCTCTAGAAGATGAGGAAAATCCTGAACTTCCAGAAGAAGTTGATGAATTAGGAGAGGAAGAAAATCCTGAACTTCCTGAAGAACCAGAAGATGAGGAAAATCCTGAACTTCCTGAAGAACCTGAGGATGAGGAAGAAGAAGATGATGAATTAGGTGTAGTACCTGTAGGTGGAAATGATGATGAAGAAATCGAAGTTGTTAAACATACAGATGCAAAACCAACATTATTAAGAAAAATAGGTGCTATAATTGCAGGAGCAATAGTTTTATTAGGAAATTTAGCTGCAATCGGAACACACTTAAATTTATTCGCAAGAAATAATAAAAATAATGAACCATCAATGGAACAAGAATCACAATTAGATGAAGAAGATAAAGAAGAAGTTCCAGAACAAACAGAACCAGAAGATGATACTCAACCTGAAGAAGATAAGGAAGAGGAAAAAGAGGAAGAAAAAGAAGATCCAAATAATACTCCTGGTAATAATGATAATAATAACAATAACGACAACAACAATGATAATAACAATGACAATAATAACGACAACAACAGCGATGATAATAACAACGATAATGACAACGAAGAAGATAAAACTCCTGAAGAAGATAAACAACCAGAAGAAGATAAGAATCCTGAAGAAGATAAAGATCCAGAAGAAGATAAGAATCCTGAAGAGGATAAAGATCCAGAAGAAGATAAGGAACCTGAAGAGGATAAACAACCAGAAGAAGATAAAGAACCTGAACAAACTGAACCAACAGTTAGTCAATATCCAGTTGAAATTGGAGAAGGTGAAACATTATATGATGAATCAACAGGAATGGAAATCACACATGATGGATCAGCTTATCAAAATATAGAAGAAGGAGTAACTATTACTCAAGAAGACAGAGATTTAATCGAAACTGATCATGATACTTCAATTGTTGTAGAAGAAGATATGGTTCCAGATACAGTACCAGTTGAAACAACAGGTGAAGAACAAACTTATGAAGAAGCAGTAACAGAAATGACTGATGAAGAAATCGAAAATTTAGATGCTGCAATTGCTGATTGGGCTGCTCAATTTGAACAACAATTAAATGGAGAAGTTCCTACAGAAGATGCAGGTTTAACATTAAGACCATAAGTTAAAAGGAGGAAAAAAGAATGGAAAATTTAACTAATCAAGTTTTAACATTAGCAAACGGAAAAAACTATTTAGTATTAAGACAAGCTGTATATAGAGGTGTTGTATACTTTTTAGCCGCTGAAGTAACTCCTGACGGTGAAGATTTTACAAATGAATTTGTATTTTTCGAAAAAACAGATACTGATGGAAAATTTAATGTTAAAAAAGTAAAAGATGAAGCTATTTTAAAAGTATTAGCAACTAATATTAAATTAGACTAAGTATATTGCAAAACTAGCTTATAAAATATAAATAAAGAGAACTAACTAATTAGTTCTCTTTTTTATTAAATAATAAACTATTAATAATATTTATTAAATTTATATTACTACTAATAATAATATCAATAATAATGGTTCTTGTAGTAATATACCTAAAAGTTCCACTACCACTTTCACTCTTAGCAAAATACCATTGACTTTAGGTTTAAGTTGTTCACTATCATATTTTGTTAAATTAGATAATTCTTCATTAGGAGTAATTGGTTCAATTAAAAAAAGTATGGAACCAATGAAAGGGAATAAGTGAAAATTATTTAAATTATTTATGAGTATTATTTCAGTATATTTTATTATAATAATGCTGTTTATATTAACATATATACAATATTTTGATTTTGACACTTTATCAGCTGAGCCAACAATAATATCAAAAATAACAGGATTTACTGTAACGCTAACAACAGTATTTTGGTTTATACCACATATAATGACTTCATTATCTGTTTTTTATAATAATTTAGTTGATAAAAATGAAAATCCTTTAAATAGAACCTTAAATATTAATACAGATTCTAATGAAAATATTAAAACAAGTACATTTACCTGATACACAAACTTCAAATAATACTAATAATTTATAGAAATTTTGATTAAAAAAAATCCTTTTACGACAATATATATGTGAAAGGATTTTTATATGGCAAAAAATAAAGTTGAAATTAATGGGATTAAAACAAATGAACTTAAAAATATCACACATGAAGAAATGATAGAATTATTTAAAAAATATAATGAAGGAGATAATTTATCAAAAGAAAAATTAGTAAAATATAATTTAAAATTAGTATTAAGTATATTAAAAAAATATCATAACAAATGTGATAATATGGATGACTTATTTCAAATAGGTGTTATTGGATTAATAAAAGCAGTTGAAAACTTTGATATATCTTTTGGTGTTAAATTTAGCACATATGCAGTCTTTATGATAGAAGGGGAAATAAAAAGATATATAAGAGATAATAGCCAAGTAAGAATATCAAGAGGAATAAAAGAATTATCTTATGAAATAATAAATTACAGAGAAAATTATTTTTTAAATAATTCAGAATATCCACCAAATGAACTTGTGTGTAGTGTGTTCAATATAACAAATTATGAATTACAACTAGCATTAAATTCTCTTGTAGAACCAACAAGTATATTCGAACCAATATATAATGACGGAGGAGAAACGATATATCTTCTTGATCAATTAGAAGACTCTAATGTAAAAGATATAAATTTATTAATTTCATTAAAAGAAGCAATAAATAAAATTAAAGAAAGAGAAAAATATATAATAGAAAAAAGATACTTCGAAGGATATTCACAATCTGAAATAGCAAATATTTTATCAATAAGTCAAGCACAAGTATCTAGAATAGAAAATAGTGCACTTAATAGTATAAAAAAACTAATAATGTAATATAATTTAATATGAAATTATCAGAGTTATCTAAAAAAGATATTATAAATATAAAAGACGGAAAAAGAATAGGTAAAATAGTGGATGTAGAATTTGATATTAATAATGGATATATGATTAGATTTATAATTGAATCATCAAATGTAATCAAGAGTATTTTTTCAAGTGCTGAAGAACTAACTATAAAGTTTTCTCAAATAAAAAAACTAGGAGAAGATGTAATACTAATAGATATATCTACGTAAAAATGGTAAAATAAATATATGAAGAAGAAATATTTGAAGATAATTATATATACAATATTACTAATATTTATTGATCAAATTACTAAAATATTGGTAATGAATTTTATGAAAAATGAAATTGTATTAATAAATAATTTCTTTAGTTTTTTATTTGTAAAAAATTATGGAGCAGCATTTGGACTTTTTGGAGGAAATGTGCTATTATTAATAGCAATCACTTGCGGATTAATAATATATCTAGCATATGATATAAAAAGTAATATAAATAATAAATTAAATGTAATATGTTCAACACTAGTTTTAAGTGGAGCAATAGGAAATCTAATTGATAGAGTTATACATGGATATGTTATAGATTTTATATCTTTTACACTATTTAACAAACAAATGCCAGTATTCAACATAGCAGATATTTGCGTGACTTTTGGCGTAATAGGACTTATATATATAATGTTTAAGGAGGAAAAGAATGAAAGAAGTAATAGTAAGCGAAGAAAATGAGTTACAAAGATTAGATGTATATTTAACAAGCGTAATCGAGGAAAGCAGAAATTTTATTTTAAAAAATATTAAAAATGGAAATATAACAGTTAATGACAAAACAGTAAAAGGTGGATATTTATTAAAAAAAGATGATGTAATAAAAATAAAAGATCTAACAGTAGATACAACAGTTAAAGCTGAAGATATTCCTCTTGAAATATTATATGAAGATAACGACATAATAGTTGTTAATAAAAAAAGTGGAATGGTTGTACACCCAGGAAATGGAAATCATGAACATACTTTGGTTAACGCACTTATGGGACATACAGATGATCTAAGTGATGAAGGTGGAAGTGAAAGATGTGGAATTGTACATAGAATAGATAAAGATACAAGCGGAATACTTTTAGTGGCAAAAACAAATGAAGCACACAGAATATTATGTGATGATTTTAAAAACAAAAATGTAAAAAGAAAATATATAGCATTAGTACACGGAGTAATAGATAACAATAAAGGGAAAATAAATGCTCCAATCGGAAGAAGTAAGATAGACAGAAAAAAAATGTGTATAACAGATGAAAATTCTAAAAATGCAGTTACTAATTTTACAGTATTAGAACGATATAGTAACGCAACACTTTTAGAATTAATACTAGAAACTGGAAGAACACATCAAATTAGAGTACATATGGAATATATAAATCATCCAGTAGTTAATGATGCTGTATATGGAAAACGTAAAAAAGTAAATGACTACGGACAAATGTTACATGCAGCATATTTAGGTTTTAATCATCCAGTAACAAAAAAATACATGGAATTTGAAGTAGAACCAGAAAAAGAATTTTATGAAATTTTAGAAATGTTTAAAAATTCATAATATAAACGCTAAACATTAAAATTAAAGCATATAAATTATAGATTAAATAGGGTACTAAAAAATATGAAGATCTTCTTGATATTTTTTTAGTTTCTATATATAAAAATATAGATGACATAAATATAATAATACTTATAGCAAGACCTAGAAATGGACTCATTAAATTAAAGAAAAAATATAAAAAAGATTGATTAGCTATATAATTAATTATTAAAATGTATAGATAGTCAGATTTTTTTAACAAATAATTTTTCTTTAAAATAATCAATATACTTAAACTGATTAAAACATAGATACAAAACCAAATAATAGATATTATAGTACCATTTAAAGCAAAAATAGGTAACTTAAGTGTATTATAAAAGTCATAATTAATATCAAAAATAAACCCACTAAGTAACCATAAAATTAGTATAAATGTAAAATAAAATATGTTTTTTAAATAAATCTTTATTTTTATCACCTCTTTACTAATATTATGATTAATAGTAAAATATTATTAAAAGAAAGGCAGAATAAAATGAACATAAAAATTGATAAAAAAGATGATATAATCTTAAAAATTTTACATTATTTTATTACAGAAGAAGATTATAAGCCAGTTATCATAAATGGACTAGATAATGAAATATGGCGTGAAAATATGGAAAAT
>JAZUBJ010000026.1:0-12223 GCA_045638445.1 Bacilli bacterium
AAAAATAATTTTTTATATTTGATAATATTATTTGTATCACTTAAATTTTCTTTTTTATATTTTCTTTTTAAAATATATAATATTTCTGATGGACTATATTTTAATATGTTTCTAAAATAGTCTGACTCAAATTTAATTTTATAGTGTTTTTTTAATATTGCAAAATGAAAAAATATATTAGCTGTAGGATTTATCAAAGATAGTAAAAATATAAATATGCCAAAGTAAATTATAATAAATAATGTTGCTTGCATAATGTTTTCCTTTCATCATTCCCTATTTATATATATAAGTATACCATATAATTTAAAAATAATAGTATATTAATTCTTTGATACATTCAATATTATTCCTATACTTATCATACTTACAACAAGACTACTTCCTCCGTATGAAATAAAAGGAAGCGTTACTCCTGTTATTGGTACAAGTCCTACTACAACACTTAAATTTAAAAGTGTTTGAAATATTAGAAGAAATGATAAACCGAATATTAAGTATTTAGCAAATAAATCTGTTTGTTTTATTGCTGATTTTATTAAATTTGAATATAGCGCAATAAATAATAGTATTAGTAATAATGCTCCTACAAAACCAAATTCTTCGCATATAATTGAGAATATAAAATCTGTTTGTGGTTCTGGTAAGTAAAAATGTTTTTGTCTTGAATTTAAAAATCCAAAACCTAAGAGTCCTCCTGGTCCTATTGCATATAAACTTTGAATCATTTGAAATCCACTTCCTAATGGATCACTCCATGGATTTAAAAACGATACTATTCTTGCTAAACGATATGGTGCTATTAATACTAATATTACGATTCCTATTACTCCTAGAAATCCTACTTTATAGAATATCGATACATCTACACCACTTACAAATATAATCCCAATAAGTGACATTACAATAACCATTCCTGTTCCAAAGTCCGGTTCCAATAATATTAAAAAAAAGAAAAATACAATTACCAAAAATATTGGTAATATAAACTTATATGTTTCTCTTTTTAATTTGTCATTATTTGATAAATACTTTGATACAAAGATAATAAGCGATAATTTTGATACTTCACTTGGTTGAAAACCTAACCCAAATAATCCAAACCAACTTCTACTTCCGTTTCTTACTTTTCCTATTCCTGGTATTAGTACTAGTATTAGAAGAATCATACTTAATAAAAGTAATTGATTTGAATATTTTTTATATATTTTATAATCTATTTTTGAAAAAATAATCATAAGAATTAATCCAATTATAAAAAAAGAAGATTGTAGTAGTACATATCTAAACGAATTATTATATTTATATGATGAAACAATTGAACTACTTGAATAAATCATAATAAGCCCAATTAATGAAAGAAGTATTGTATATATAAATATTTTTTTCTTCATAATATATTTTATTTTTTTTGTATTTTTTTATAACCAAAATATATTTAGTTGTGTGATATACTATAATAGCAGTCGGTTATATGAAAAAGAAAAAATTATTAGGAGTATTTTTAATTCTTATTTTCTTTGTAGGTTTTTTATTTGTAAAAGCTGATGGTGGTTGGGATTCAGATTATGGTGATGACGAAGGTGCTGCTGCATTTTTAATTTTGCAATAGTTTTTATCACTATTATATTTATTATGAGAAAGTCCAATTCTAGTTCTTCTAATGAAAAAGATAACGGTGATGATATTGAAAATGATGAAGACGTCGTGGTTGATTTACCTGACTTTAATAAGGATGCATTCTTAGTTGATTGTTATGATAACTTTATTAAATTACAAAATGCATGGTCTGATTTTGATTATGATACTATGAAATCTTTAATCAGTGATGAGCTTTTTAAAAATTATAAATCTCAATTAAAAGTATTATCTGCTAAAAAACAAAAAAATATAATGCATGATTTTGAACTTATAGATGCTTACATTTCAAATTTTGAAAAGGATGGCAAATATTACTCTATTGATGTAATAATGACTGTTTCATTTTATGATTACGTAGTTAATAAAGATGGCAAAGTTGTTCGTGGTAAAAAGAAAACATTAGTTGAAAATAAATATTTACTAACATATAGTAAAGATGAGCGACATTCAAATATATGTCCTAATTGTGGGGCTACTCTTAAAAAAGAAGATGTTACAAAATGTGAATACTGTAAAACTATTATATCTAATAACAATCATGATTGGATTTTAGTTAAGAAACAGATAAAAAAAAAAGAACTTTTTAAAGTTCTTATTTTATTTTAGTTTTTTTGTTATTTCTTGATTATTTTGAAGTGGTTTTGTCAATTCTCCAACATATATTATATCAAGTTCATGTAGTGCTCTTGTTATTGCTACATATAATAGTTTCATATCTAATGAACTTTGGGAAGAATATATTTCTTCATTTGCATTATTAATAATTACAGCATCAAATTCTAGTCCTTTTGCTAATTGATTTGATATTGTACATATTTTGAATTTATCATCTGTTAAATCATCATTTATTGATACATCTGGTATTATAATTCCTTTTTGTTTCAGTTTATCATTTAACTCTTGTGACAGGATATTTGTTTTACTAATAATTGCAATACTTTTATAACCTTTTTTCTTATATTCTTCTAATTTTTTTATTATTAGATCTGGAATATTATCTTCTTCTTTTGATTCTGTTAGTGTTACTGGATTACCATGTCTTACTACTAAATCTGATTTTCCAAGACCTATACTATTTGACACATTATCTGCCATATTCATTATTTCAGAAGTAGTTCTATAGCTTTTATTAAAATTAACAATTTCTCCGTCATTTTCAAACATAACATCATTTACTTTTGACCAATTCTCTATACCTCTATAGTCATAAATTGATTGAGCTATATCTCCAAATATACTAAATGTTGATGATGGTAATGTTTGTTTTAAAGAATAAAAATTAAATTCTCCTAAATCTTGTGCCTCATCTACTACAACATGTCTAAATTTATCATATTCTCTATTTGGTGAAATACATTTTTTTATATAAATTAATGCTGCTAAATCTTCAAAATCGTATTTTTTTGATTTTATATTTGAAAGTGTTTCTTTTTTTAGACTAATTATATTTTCATAATTATATATATTGTAATCATTTATTGAAGTTATAAATAGTTTATATAATTTTGTTGGTGTTACTTTTGATTTTGAAAAATATTTTCTTAATGTTGATTTACAACATTTATTTATTTCTTCTCTTTCTTTTGCAAATTTAGTTCTTAGTTTTTCTTTTTCACTTGGTGAAGCTTCTTTAAATAGTTTGTGTGAATAGTCACTATATCTTGATAAAATTTTATCATAATTAGCTTCAATTAATGTACACAATCTATTAATTGTCATTTCTATTCTTCCATTTAAGCTTTGGTTATAACTTTTTGAAACTTCATCAAATATTTGTTTTATATATTTGCTTTCTAATACTACAAAGTCTCCTATTTTTAAATCATTTATTGTTAAACTTTCAAAGAATACCTCTAAAAATTTATCTATCATATTTTTATAATACATAGAACATTTAAATTTATCGTTATTATTTTTTTGTTTTCCATTAATTCTATCATTTACTTTATTGTTAGATGGTATTATTTCAATCTCTTCATCTATATACTCTTTTGCAAATTCTTCGTAGGTGCATTGTTTAACACCTGATACATCTAGTTCTGGTAATACTGATCTGATGTATTTTAAAAATACAGGGTTTGGTCCTATTACTAAATATTGACTTTGTTTTATAGAATTTAAATAATTATAAACTAAATATGCAATTCTGTGTAATGCAACTGTTGTTTTACCAGAACCTGCTACTCCTTGAATAATCAAATTATCTGTTATCTTTTTTCTTATAACATCATTTTGTTCTTTTTGGATTGTTGAAACTATACTTTTTAATCTTGCATCATTATTTGTATTTAAATATTTTTGAAGTAAACTGTCATTTGATACAAGATCAACATCGTGATATGAAATAAGTTTTCCTTTTTCTATTTCATATTGTCTTTTAAGTGACATGTCTCCGGATACTACTCCTCCTGGAGAAGTGTAACTACATTTTCCGATTTCTGAGTCATAATATAATGAACTTATTGGTGCTCTCCAATCTGTTACAATTATATTTGCATCTCTCATTATACCGTTTTTTCCTATATATATTGTACTTGTTTTACCATCGTCGTCTGATGTGAAATCTATTCTTGCAAAATATGGATGTTGCATGGAAATTTCTAAATTTGAAATATGTATTTTTTTTCTATCTGCTATACTCCATAATTCATCTATATTACCTACAAAATCTTTATATAGTTTTTCTAAATCTATTTTTTCTATTTGTAGTACTTCACTTATTACTTTTATAGTTTCTTCTAATTTTTCTTGTTCTTTTTTCATATCTTTCATATTTAGACCCCCATAGTAATAAATTATCTTATTATTATTGATTCAAAGTATTTTTCTTGGAATTCTGTTAATGCTCTAATTGCATCATCAGAATAATCTACTCCTTTTGGGGCTACAACAAGTTTATCATCATCATCGTTTGTTCTATGAATAATTGCGATTACTTCCCCTTTAAATTCTTCTACTGGTTCAAATACGCCTACTAAATAAGCATCTAATTCTTCTCCGTCTCCACTAATTGTATTTGGAATATATCCATAATTTAGCATGTACATAAATCCATGTTTTGGATGTTTTGTACCTAGTTGTCTATCTGTTTTTACAACTACTTCCTTTTTTAAATAATCTTTTGCGTCTACTTTTTCCATTTTTACCTCCATATTATATTTATTTTATTATATCATAATTTGTTTATTTAATTAGATAAAAGGATTTTTATTTGCATTATAATTTAATCCTGTTTTTTTATATAAAACTTTTACTTTTTTATCAATATTCATATATTCGCAATGAAAATCTATTATACATTGCTTTACATATTCATATATGTTTGCATCTTTATTTTCTTTTAACATGTTTATTATATTATTAAAAATTTCTAAATCTTTTTGTTTTAATAACATCACATATTCGTAGAATTCATTCATTTCTTCTTCTGTTATTGATTTTGGTGCTGTAAGTGGATCTATTGTCATGTCATATATTTCACTATGACTTTTATGCCATAGTTTTAGTGCTTGATATATTTTTCTTACAATAGGATCTTGTATAACATATTTATTATTATTTGATTTAAAATCACTTTCTTCTAGATTATTATTTTCCTTTAACTTTTCATTTAATTTTGTTCCTTCTGCTGAGTACATTTCTGAGAATATCCCTTTTGTAACTGTAAAATTATATTCTTTCATAAACTCATAGTTTTCAACTAATTCATCAAAAGTTGTATATGCATCAAATAATATAAATCCCATTTGTACAATATATCCATGTTTTTTAAATAATTCTAGTGTTCTTTTGTTATCTTCTAATGTTGCTTTTTTGTTCATTCTAGTAAGGGCTGTTTGACTTCCGTTTTCGATACCACATGCAAATGAGAAGAATCCTGCTCTTTTTAAGTCTCTAAGTATTGAATCTGTTACTTTATCTGCTCTTATTTGACCTCTTAGTTTTACTTTTATATTTCTTTTTTCTATTTCATCTGCGAAATCTTTGCACCATTTTTCATCTCTTATTCCATCAACAAATGAATCGTCTACTACTTTTATATGTGTAACACCTCTTTTATATAGCATTTCAATTTCATCTACTATATTTTTTATACTTCTTGTTCTCCATACTTTTCCATTTGATAATCTAAAAAATGATATTACCGAACAAAATTCACAATTTCCTGAACATCCTCTTGCAGTAACCATGTTAACAGATGATTTCTTTTCAAGAACTACATTTATTGTATCTCTACTTGGAAATGGTAATTCATCTAAATTACTTTTTAATGTTCTTATATCATTTAATATTATTTTATTAGATATTTTATACCCTACATTTTTTATATTTGTTGGTTCTTCATTTTTTGAAATTGAATCAGCTAATTCGCAAATTGCTTCTTCTCCCTCTCCTCTTATAATGTAATCACATTTAGATAGTAGGTATTCATGCGGATAAAATGTTGGACCAAATCCACCACATACAATTTTTATGTTATTATCGTATTCTTTTAATTTTTCTATTAATTCAATGGTTGGTTTAGTATTTGACATATATGAAGATATTCCTACAAATAATAACTCATCTTTTTGTTTTATTATACTTTCATATACTTCTTCTACTTCTAGTTCATTTAACCATGCGTCTATTATTTCTACTTCATATCCTTTTTGTACTAGAGATGATTTTAAATATTCTATTCCTAAGTTTTCTTCTGATGTTCTATGTGTTTTAGGACTTAATGTGGTTAGTATAATTTTATTTTTTTCTTTCAAGTTTTCTCACCATCGATTCTGAAATATCATCTATTGAACCTTTGCACATGTGAACATTAGTTTCTTTTAAGTATTCTATTATTTGTGAATTTAATTCTTTCATTTTTTCATATGTTTCAACAGATGGCATTGGATAGTCATATCCTGTTATTAAATTATATGTTCCTTTTAATTGTTTTGATAAGTGTTCATATAAAAACAGTCTTTGATCTATATAGTCTTTTGTTTTTATAAAGCTTGATGCGTTTTCGTATAAATCCATTTGATAAATATCACTTATCCAAGTTATATCACTTGTAGATATTTTACTTTCATCTACATGGTCATTTACTATTATTTTCTTTTTCCATAATTCTTCTTCTGTACAACCAGATATTAATTCTTTAAATTCTGGAAAATATCTTTTGATAACTCCATATCTTAATTCTAATGGTTTTGTACCTGCAAACGAAGTTAATCTTTCATTATCTAATCCTATTAATGTGTGATCATTTGATATTAGTTGCATGTTATATTTTGACATTAAATTATATGCAAGTGTACTTTTTCCACTATTTGCATCTCCTACTAAAAGTATTGATTTATCATCATCATATTTTAAACACGAACTATGAATTAGATATTTATTTATATTTGATAAATCATTTACAAACATTTCAAGTATCATATAAATAAAATCTAGTATTCTTATTTTTGTATTATTTACGTTAACAATCATTAAATTATTTTTTATATCATAATTTATATCATTTATTTGATTTGTAATTATATACATTGAATTTTTTTCATTTGGATTATATTCATTTTCTATTAGTTTTATATCTGTAATGGGAATTGTTTTCATTATTTTATATTTATTTTTTATAAATTCATTTGCTATTTCAAAGTTATCTGTATAAATATTTATTTTTGTGTAATTATGGATATTTAAAACTAATTTATACATGTTATTTCTCCATTTCTTCTTTTATAGTTTCTATCATCATATTTAATAATTCTTCACTAAAGTCTTCTTTATAATAATAGTATTTTGTATCAGTTAATTCGTGTATTCCTGTGACCATTGGTGAATATGGGTAATTTTCTTTTAAGAATATTCTCATTTTTACTTTATTTGCTGAAGCCCAACCCATTTCTACATGTACTCCTCCTGAATTTGGTACTCCTGGTATTACACAAAGCATATCTGATTTTTTTATTGTTTCAAAATCTATAACTGTACTTTCTTCTGCTGAATTATATTGTTTTCCCCATTTTTCTCTTTCATGAGCTAAGAAATAGTCACATCCCATTTCTTTTGTTTTACTAGTTAATTTTTCTAAAAAATCTCTATATTCTTTTTTCACTTCATAGTTTTCATCACATAATTGTGAATATGGTATTGCAAAAAATATTTTCATTTTTTCCTCCTTATTCATAAAATTCATCTGGAAATTCTCTAAAATTATTGTTTTTTCTAGACATTTTACAACATACATCACATTCATATTTTTTATAATCTTTTAAAAATTGTAATACTATCTTTGTTGTTCTTTCTCTACATGATTTAATTGATTCTACATAAGCTTCTTTTTCTTGTTTTTCTTTTAAACTATCAATGTATCCTGCTCTTCCTGTTGGATCATCTATTTGTACAGCAACTCCTGCATAACATAACTGATTAAGTCTTGCAAATGTTGCTTCTGGATCACATGTTTGTCCAACTATATCCCATCCTTGTTTATTATAAAAATCTAATTCTGCTTTTGTTTCAATTCTTGGATATCCATTAAATGAAACATAAATTGCTTTTTCTTTTACTGGGAATGGCATTTTTCTACTTGCTAAACATAATTGATTTGTTAGTTCTGAACAAAATGGTTCATACATTTCTGCGTTATGGAATGGTTTATTTTGATTCCAATTTATTCTATAATTTCCCATACCAACCATGTCTCCTAGAACATATACACTGCCTTGTGGCATAGATGGATTTATTCCACCGACCACAAAAGTTCCGATTAATTTTTTTGCTCCTGAATTTTTTACTGCTTCTATAGTTTGTTCAAAGTTTATGTAATTAGATGGTACTTTTTCTCCATTAAATCTTCCGTATATTACTAATACTGGTACTTTATAAATGTGTCCTATATAACATCTATGTACTGGGCCAAATGATGTATTTATTGTTATTCTTTTTAATTTAAACTTTTTTATTGTTTCATCACTTCTTAATATAATTGCAACTTCAGGTTTAAATTCTTCTTTCATTATTCCTCCTTGTTTTTAAAAAACATTGTTGGTAAGTATCCATCATGAACAGATATTCTTTCTTTTTTTACTATATTAAATTTTTGTTTTTCAATATTATCATTATTTTCAAATGGACAATATGGATCTCTTTCATTTAATGTTTTATTCCAAAGTATTCTTCTATCGAATACTCCACCTTTACATTGATTTTTAATTTTACAATTCTCACATTTTTTTGGTATAGGTGCATCTATAAAATCATTAAACTTTATTTTTGATAATATATTATCTTGTCTTATATTATAGTCTGTTCTATATTCTTCTGTTATTAAATATGTTGATGGACATATGCTTCCATCTGGTAATATTCTTATACTATCTATTCCTGTATTTTCTATTATATTTGCTTCTTTTGTATATATATTTCCAAATAATATATCATTAAGTGATACTATTTGATATTTTTCATTAATGTATTCAAGTGCATTTATTAACACGTTGTAACTTAACATAAATTTTTTATTAATTTCTTCACTTTCACTTACTGGTCTATAAATATTTAGTCTTAAAAGAGCATTATATTTTTTTGCTATTTCAAATAATCCATCTATGTTTTCTTTAGTTAATGTTTCATCAAATCCTACAAATACAATAGTAGATTTTTTATTATCTTTATTAAGCATATCCAATGTATTAATTGCCCAATCATATGCTTTATTTTGTCCTCTAAAATAATTATGATTCTCTTTTATAGGAAAATCTAATGATACATCAATTTCATCAATACATTCTTTGTATATTTTATATAATTCTTCATTTTTACTTACTCTTTCGTAAATATATCCATTTGATGTTAATGATTGTGTTATATTTGGATATTTTCTTCTTACATATGATATAAATTTAAAAAAATCATCGCTTATAGCATTTTCTCCTGTACCGTAATTTATGGAATCAATATACTCATGGTTTTGATCAATAAATTTAATCCATTCATCAATAGTAGCATCTTTTGTTTTATTTCTTGTTTCTTTACTATAACAAAATTTGCAGTTCATATTGCATAAATTTGTAAGTCCCCAACCTACATTATATTTTTTCATTTTCTCACCTCAAAAAAAGTATATAATATGACTTTTCATAAATCAATTATATACTTTTTATATCTCTCATAAAAATTTTTTATATGTTTGCTTTTTTATTACTTTTACTAACTTCTTTAATAAATTCTATAAAAGTATGAACTGTTATAGGTAGTAAATAGTCTTTGTATATCATAAATATATCGTAATTAGGTAGTTTTTCTTCTATATCTATTTTTTCTATATTTGGATATCTATTTATTGTTTTTTCAAATAGAAAGCCTATTCCTAAATCATCTTCAACCATTTGAGCTATCATTTCACTTGTATATATTTCAAATGATGGATCAAATGTTATTCCTTTATCTTCAAATACTTTTTTCAAACTTTTTGTGCTGCTTGATGTTCTTGCTGGTACTATTAGTGGATAATTACAAACTGTATTTAAATCTATTTTTTTGTTTAATAATTCACTTCTATGTTTATTGCATGCTAAATAACATTTTTCTGTTGAAATTTTAACTATTTCTAAATCATTTATTTTTTCTTCTAATGGAGAGCAATCTATTACTACATCTACTTCATTTAATTTAAGCAATCTAAATAACTCTTTTGTTGGTTTACATGTTACTCTTATTTTAATATTTGGATATTTTTTATTAAATTTTTTTATTATATCAATCATCAAAATAACACCTATGTGAGATGGTACTCCAACAGATATTATTCCTTTTTTTAAATTTACAATATCATTTACTTTACTTACTCCATTTTTTATTGTACTCATTGATTCTTCAATATATGGAAGAAGCGCTTCTGCTTCTGGAGTAAGTGTTAGTACACTTCCTCTTTCAAATAGTTTTACTCCTAGTGTTTCTTCTAATTTTTTTATTCCATAACTTACACTTGGTTGTGTTTGTCCGAGTAAATTTGCAGTCTTTGAAAAGCTTCCATTTTGACATACTAAATAAAATAATTTATATTGTGATAAGTCTATATCATCAAATTCCATCGTTACCCCTCCTATTGGGTTGTATTATATCATAAAAAATAAAAAAAAGAACCTAAAGTTCTTTTTTACATCCATACTCCATAATATATTGCGATCATTCCAAATAGCATACCTAATATATAAAATCCTTTTACTATATCAGTTTCTTCAAATCCCATTTTTTCAAAGTGGTGATGAATTGGTGCCATAAGGAAAACTTTTCTTTTGAATTTTTTGATTGCTGTTAATTGGATTATTGAAGATAATGCTTCAATTACAAATATTCCTCCTATTAGTGCAAGTGATAACTCGTGTTTTGTTAAAATTGCAATTGCTGCTAGTGTTGCACCTAGTGCAAGACTACCTGTGTCTCCCATAAATACTTTTGCTGGGTGTGAATTATATACTAAAAATCCTAATAAACTTCCAACTAATATGAAACAGAATATTGCAATTTCTTGATATCCTTCTATCCAAGTTGTTCCCCATGTAATAATTCCAAAACTTAGAAATGCTATAAGTGTTGTTCCTCCTGCTAGTCCATCAAGCCCATCAGTTAAATTTACTGCGTTACTTGATCCAACAAGTAGGAATAATATAAATATTCCATACAACCATCCTAAGTCTAAATTTATACCAAGTGATGAAATTGTTACGTTTGCATCTCCTCCACCTTGCATATATATATAGAAAAATACTAATGCTATTAATACTTGTACTAATAATTTTTGTGTAATTGATAATCCATCATTGTTTTTAAATCTTACTTTTAGAAAATCATCAACGAATCCAAGTAGTGCATAAGATATAAATACAAAAATAATTATTAATAAACTATGTGTTATTTCTAAACTACCTCTTAAGTATAAATATAACATAGTTAATAGCGTTGGAACTATAAATATTAGTCCACCAATTGTTGGAGTTCCATTTTTTGATGCATGTCTAAATGCGGTGAAACTACTTATACTTTGTTTACATTTCATTTTCTTTAATACTGGTATCATAAAATAACCAAATACTACTGATATAAAAAATCCAAGCATTATTGATAATATACTCTTTGCGAGAATTAACATAATATCACTCCTTAATCATATTATACTTTATAAACTATTTTAGAACACAAAAATAAAACTAAATATGTAAAGTGATTGTCTATATAGTTAAAAGAAATGATTCCATTACTTTAGTTTTGTCATATCCTTTTAATTTTATATCACTATCTATTTCGCTTAATTTATATAATATATCTATGATTTGTTTTTCATTATATGACTTTGTATATGGAATTAGTTTTTTTATAACAAATGGTTTTACTTTTAATTCTTTAGCTATATCATCATAACTCATTCGTGAATGTAAATATATCACTTGATATAACATTCTCATTTGTTTTGCTATACTATCTATTATTACAACTTCTTCTACATTACTTGAACTTAGAATTCTATATGATTCTAAACAAGCAGATATATTTCTATTTAAAATATGTTCATTTAAATTAAATAATTCTTTTT
>JAZUBJ010000027.1:0-6562 GCA_045638445.1 Bacilli bacterium
ATATTATTTATAAAAAAATTGGCGTAATTTGTATTATAAATTATCTTTTTAAAATCTATATAATTATTGTATAATAATATTGGTGAATAATTATGGTAGTTAGAAAGTTTAATTATTTTAGATTTTTTATATTTATTGTAATTTTAGTCTCTATTATATGTGGTATTGTTTATTTTATTAAGGATAAAAATTATAAAGAGTCTTATGAATATAAGTTGATTCAAAAGGGTTATAATGAAAATGAAATAAAAACTATACTTGAAAAATATGATAAAGATAGAATTAATTATTTACTTGATGTTGAATATAATGAACATATTCTTCCTTTTATGGATGAGAAATATTATATTCATTCTAAACTTAATGATTATTTAGAATATAAAAAAGAAAATAAGAAGTCTGAGTATTCTAGTATTGTTGAGCTTGTTAATGTTGAACTTCATGTTGATTGGCTTGATAATATGAAAGAGACTGATATTAGTAAGAATGAGTTGATGCTTGTTAATAGGGTATATGGTCTTAGTGAAGAGTTTGTTCCGAGTGATTTAGTAGAGGTTCCAAGTCAATATGCTTATTCTGGTAAAAAATTAAGTCAAAGGGTACTGGATGAAGTTATTAAGTTAATTGATGATGCTAAAAATCATGGTTATACTTTTGTTATTAGTGATGGATATAGATCATATAAGGAACAAAAGGATATATATGATTCTTATGCTGATTATTATGGTTTAAGTGAAACTGATACGTTTGTTGCTAGACCTGGACATTCTGAGTATCAAACTGGTCTTTCTTTTGATTTAAAACCATATAATAAAATTGTTGAAGATGTTAGTATTAATGAAGAATATTTGTGGCTTCGTGAAAATGCACATAAGTATGGATTTATTTTTAGATTTGAAAAAGAAGATACTCATTTGACAGGGTTTCCATCTGGTGATTGGAGACTTAGATATGTTGGTAAAGAAGCTGCAACAATTATAAAAAATGAAGGTATATGTTTTGATTTATATTATGCTTATTATGTGGGGGAATAGAAATGAATAATAAAATTGTAGTTTTAGGTGGAGGAACTGGACAATCTGTATTACTGAGTGGGCTTAAAAAGTTTCCATTTGATATTACAAGTGTAGTTAG
Organism: Bacilli bacterium; assembly: GCA_045638445.1. Lineage (GTDB taxonomy): Bacteria > Bacillota_I > Bacilli_A > RF39 > UBA660 > CAG-1000. Next base: position 1,135 of record JAZUBJ010000027.1, read on the forward strand.
TGTATGTGATGATGGTAAGAGTACTGGAAGACTTAGACGTGATTTTAATGTTCCAGCAATGGGAGATTTAAGACGTGTGTTAATTGCTCTTGCTGAAACGGAAGATGTTGTTAGTAAATTTGTTAATTATAGATTTAGTGATACTGAAAGTGAACTTGACGGTCATACTGTTGGTAATATTTTATTAACTGCTCTTACAGATATTTATGGAAATATGTCTAATGCAGTTAGTCAGTTTAGTAAAATATTAAATATGAGGGGAAAAGTTATTCCTTTTAGTAATGATAATATTACCTTAATGGGAGAGATGGAAGACTCTAGTATAGTTGAAGGTGAACACAATATTACTATGTGTGATAAAAAAATAAAAAGAGTTTATTATAAAAATAAAGTTAAGGTAAATAAAGAAGTAATTAAAAGCATTAAAGAGAGTGATGCGATTATTTTAAGTATGGGAAGTGTTTATACTAGTATTATTCCAAATTTACTTTGTGATGATGTAATAGATGCTATTGATAATAGTAATGCTAAAATAATATATATTTGTAATATTATGACACAACCTGGTGAGACAGATGATTTTACTGTGAGTGATCATTTAAATTTATTAAATAGTTATTTGGGTAAACGTAAAATAGATGTTGTTATGACTAATAGTGAGAAAATAAGCAAGAAGATTCAACGTAAATATGAAACATTAGAACAAAAAGATTTGGTTAAAGTTGATCATAAAAATATTAAAATTGAACATATAAATAAACCATTTGCTAAGATAGAAGATGATATAATTAGGCATGATAGTATTAAGGTAGGGCTTGAAATTATGAATATTTTGCTAAAATAGGCAAAAAATTAAAAAAAGTGCTTGACTTAGGTGTTTTAATTTGCTATTATTAATTTGCTTGAGTTATCAAGTGCCTACCTAATGGGGAATTGGCTCAGTTGGCTAGAGCACCTGCCTTGCACGCAGGGGGTCAAGGGTTCGAATCCCTTATTCTCCACCATTAGAAATTTAAGAACCTTTTCGGTTCTTTTTTATTTAGTTCTTTCTTTTTATATTTTTCATATGTTATAATATATAACCAATCAGGAGGTTTTATGGATACTTTTAAGATTGATGAAATATTATATAGAGATAGATATATTAAACGTTGTTATGAAGATTATAATTTTGTTTGGGATATTATTAAAAATGATAGAAATATATTAAATAAAGCAATTGAAGTTAAACGTGATAAATTTAATGAAAATGATACGTTTACTCATTTGGCTATTGTAGAATTAATGCTTATAAATTATGAGGATGTTCCTAGTGATATTTATAATAAGCTTGTTAATTTAATATATTCTAATACTGATCTTGCTCGCATCGTTTTAGATGGTGCTGCAAATGGTGGTTATAGTTTTCTTTTATATACATTATTTAATTATGATTTAGAGTTAAGTCAAGAAATGAAAGAGTATGCTCAAAGTGAAGCTATGAATAAAATAGGTACAACTTTATGGAGAAAGAAATGGCGTGAATATTCTTCTTCTCTTGATGAAGCTGGTGTTAGTGATGATATTACTGTTAATATGAATATTGATGGAATGGATTTACCAATTGGCGCTAAGAGTGGATGCGAATATTTACATTATATGTTTTCTACTTTAAGTGATGAGCTTGCTCATGGTACTGGTGAATATGATATTAGATATCATATTCTTAGAAACCCTAATTGGAGTGTTGATGAGAAAGAAAAACTTGTGTATGAATTTTTTGAATCTCAGGAAACATATGATGAATTTCTTGAACTTTGGGAATGGGGAATTATTAATGATTATGTTAATTATATTAATGATTGTGTTCCTTGTTTAGATAAATCAGATTTGTATTATTATACATTTGAAGATTTATGTGATATTTATGGTAATGCAGATACTGCAAAATATATATATGATGAAATTCAATTTTGTAAATTAATGCATGAAATTAGACCTCAAGAATGGGAACGTGAATTTGTTTTAAAAAAATAAATGATTTCATTTATTTTTTTTATTTGGTTTGTTATAATTAGAATGATTGGAGAATAGTTATGAAAAAAATTATTTTGATTTTATGTATGATGTTATTATGTGCTTGTGGTAAAGAAGTTGAAGAGAAAAAAGAAGTTGCTAAAATTAATAGAATAACATGTAATGACGTTAATGATTTAGTTAGTGAAGGTGCTATTGTTGTTGATGTTAGAACTCCTGGTGAATATGAAACTGATCATATTGAGAATGCAATTAATATAGATAGTAATGAAATTAAGTATGTTATTAAAGGTAAAATAAAAGATTATGAAACTAAAATTATAGTTTATTGTCAAACTGGTAATCGTAGTTCTGAGAGTGCTAAGATATTAGTTAATTTAGGTTACAAAAATGTATATGATATGGGTAGTATTACTACTTGTTATGGAGAGGAATAATTATGGCAAATGTTGGAAAAAAAGAAATAGTTAAAATGTTACTTAAAAATAAGGAACTTGAAAATGAAGAAGAAGAACAATTAATGGAAATACTATTTAATGAACCAATTGCGATTGATGTAGAAAAAGCTGCTTCAGATGAAGAAACGTGGAAAGATAGACTTGCTGATACTGTAACTGAATATTGTGGTAGTTGGGCATTTATTATATGGTTTACTCTTATTGTTCTTGTTTGGATGGGATTAAACTTAATTTTATTTAAAGTTTATGGTGAGTCTTTTGATCCATATCCATTTATTTTATTAAATCTTGTTTTATCTTGTGTATCTGCTTTACAAGCTCCATTTATCATGATGAGTCAAAATAGAAGTGCTAAAAAAGATTCTATGAGAGCTAAAAATGATTATAAAACTGATTTAAAGAGTGAACTTATTTTAGAAGAGTTACATGATGAAATTAAAAAACTTCAAAGTACTCAAAATAAAATATTAAAATTATTAAATGAAGAAAAGAAAGAAGATAAAAATGAAGAGTAGCATTCACGATTGAAAAGTGAATGCTTTTTTGGTAGAATATGTTTGTTTTTAGGGGGAAGTATGAAAAATATTTATAAATATTTAGTTGATAATAATTTGCTTGAAGAATTTTTAATGAATTTTAAAGTAACAAGAAGAATACAGGAGATGAATAAAGTAAGATTTCCTGGTGAAGCTTATTATATGGATGGTAAAGATAAAGTTTATCTTCAGGTTTATAGATATCAGTATCAAGTTAAAACTATATATAATGTATTTGGACAAGATTACGTTACTAGTGAAGTTATTTGTGGACAAAGTGTTAATGAAGATGATATTCCATTTAAAAAGAAGGGTAAATTTATTACATCTTATTGCAATTTAACTGGTGAAGAAAATGCTACTTATTTATTTGATGGTAGAAAAAATGTTATGTCTAAATATGGTAAGAGTGGTGTTTTTGATTTACCAAGTGATGTATGTTCAATTTTTTTTAATGATAAGGATTTTTCATTATTTCTTTATTTATTTTATACATATATAAATGATAGAGAAAACATTGATGTAGACGATGTATATAGTATTAAGAGACTTGTTCAAATAAATAATGAGATGAAAAAATTAAAGAATGAAAGAGATGAAATAATAGAATCTTTAGGAACAGAGTATGTTATTGTAAAAAGATAATTTTTTAAAAAGCGTTTAACGCTTTTTTTATTTTATTATTTAATAATTTATTGTATAATTAAATTATATAATAGAAAGGAGGTGTGATAAGATGGAAAAGAAAAAAAGTATAATGGGATATTTCTTTTTAATGCTTTTTGTTTTTGTAGTTATATCTTTATTTATATCATTAATACCTTCATTATTAACTAGTACAGCATTTTATTATAAATATGGTTATGAGTTAATAGTTGAGTTATTTTATGGTATTTTTGCTTTAATAGTAATGTTATTATTTAAAAATTCATATGTATTTACTACAAAACATAAAGGATTTATTGAATCGCTTAAATATGGTATTCCTATTTTAGGTTATGCGATAGTATATTTAATTTATAATCTTTTAGGTCTTGATGGTCTTATCTTAGGTAATTTTATTAATATTGTAATATATTGTATATTAATAGGTTTTGCAGAAGAATTTTTATGTAGAGGATGGTTACAAAATGAATTTTTAGAAAGATTTGGTGATTCTAAAGTCGGTGTAATTAAATCTATAGTGTGTGCATCATTTGTATTTGGTTGTATGCATTTAATTAATATGTTTACTACTTCTCAAGGAGTTGTATTTACATTATTACAAGTTATGAATGCTTGTGCATTAGGATTCTATTTGGGAGTTATATATTATCGTTCTAAAAATATATGGAGTGTTATTTTCTTACATGCATTTTATGATTTTTGTTTATTTATAGGAGATGTTAATTTAGTTAAAGATTGTACAGTTGGAGTTCTTAGTAATGAGGTTATTGTAGCAAATGCATTTACTATAGTAGTTTTATCTATATTCTGGATTTTGTCTTCAATTTTTATTATTAAGAGAACTAATTTCCCTGATGTAAAAGCAAGTAAGAAGAAACAAAATAGTGCAATGTTAATTTCATTTATCATTACTTTTGGTATTTTAAGTTTTATTCCTTTTGAACGTTTAGCAGAAGGATATGAAGAATCTTATGTATGTTATGAATATCAACTTACTGAGATGCCTGAAAATTATACATTACATTATCCAGTTTATGATGAGTATAATATTGAACATGAACGTGAAACAATATCTCATGTTATGGATGATGTTAATTCTGGTGAAGTAGTTGATGAAATAACACTTAACAGATATAATATTAGTCTTTCTCTTGATGTATTTGGTACTTTAATTATTAAGAATGTTAATACTGGATATGAAAGGGAATTTGAAGGTGGAATAGTTGCGTTTGAAGTAATTGAAAATAATGATGCATTTACTATTTTACTTGAAAAAGATGAACTTGAGTCAACTGTTTATTATAGTGACTATGTAATTAAAAATAATATGACTAATGATGATGAATTTATTGATGGTATTGTGGATTCATTTATTTCATATGAACTTCCTTTAATTCAAGAAATCGGTTATATGACTATTGATGATACAGATTATAAGTATCCAGTATTTTATTCAACTACATATGACTATTTCATTATTAAAAGTGGTGAGTTATATTTAATGCAATAAGAACTTTTTTAAAAGTTCTTTTTATTTGACATAATTTTATGATAAGAGTATATTTTTAAATAGAGGTTAAGATGGAAGAGGTTGAATACGAACTTTTAAATAAAGTCAAAATACTTATAGTAGATGGACATAATTTTAAACAAATTTCTGAAAAGTTGAATTTAGATATTCATTATGTTATTTATTTATCTAAAAAAATTAAGTCAGATATTATTGCTTTATGTAAAAATGAAGAGTTTTTT
>JAZUBJ010000028.1:0-3844 GCA_045638445.1 Bacilli bacterium
ATATTTTTTCTTTTTCATTTAATAGTTATTGAATATATCTACAACATTCTTTGGAATAACATATGTTATTTTTTTTATTATTGTTTCATCAATCATAACAGATTCATCAATATTAAAATTAATCCATTTAGAATTCCATATTATATTTTTTTTATATATTTTTTCACAAAGTAGTGTTGAATACAATTTATTTCTATCATCAATAATCGTTAGTCGTTGAAGCCAAATATTTAGGTATTCAGTGTTTGGTATATCTTTAAATTTTAATATAATATCATCTATTAAACATAATCTTACAGATGGTTTCAAAGGTTCTAAGAATTTACTAAGTATCGCGGTACAAATACTATATGTTCTAGGATTATTATACATTATGTCAGTTATTATACTTATACATTGCTTAAAATTATTAATTTTTGTTTTATAATTTATTATTTCATTTTTATATAAATTTGAAAGTAATTTATTTAATGCTCCGGAGTTTGGAAATTTTTTTCCAACATTTCTTATTATAAGTAATTTATTGAGAAGTTTTTTTTCTTTTATTTCAATTTCTAAACAATATAATTTATCTGGTTTTATTGACTCAGTGATTATGTCAGATGTAACTTTGGTCTTACTTTCATTTAATTTTAAATTTATAATTGACAAAACTTCACTTAATTCTTTCATTATTTTCTCTACAACACTTTTTTCATTTGAGAAAATTCTATAATCATCCCTGTATCTTAAAATTTCGTAGTTTTTAATATCTTTGATTCTTTCACTTAGCATCTCATCAGCAAACCCTAAAATTAATTCTGCAATAAAATCCATTAATACACTCCCCTGTGGAATACCATTTGTTTGACCATATGATAAATCTTGTATAATACTATCTATTTTACGTCCTAAATTATTTTCATTTTTATTTTTTTTGCAATATTCACGTGTATGTATAGCCCATCCTATTGAATGTGTATATATCGATGAATAACAATTTGTTATGTCAGTTTTTGCCATATAACTATATTTTATTGCATAGTTGATAGAACGTTGCTCAAACTGAGACCACCAGGACAATATTACTGACTTTTTATCATTTTTTTTACTTGGCGACTCCCTAGGAATGCTACAGCATTTTATCTTTTCATTCTTTGAAAAATCTTTAAATCTTTGTTTTATTTTTCTCCAATTAGTTTCTTCTGTTATAAGTGTAACTAGCTCTATATATTTCAGAGGATGAATTATTTCAAATGGTCTCCATCCATATTTACCATCTTTGTTACACATCATTTTATAATTTACTGATTCATATCTTTTAGGTTCATCGCATTTAAATTTTTTAAAATTCTTCTCATTACCAACAATTGTCATCACTTGATTAATTATTTTTTCTAAATCAAAATATTCTGGCAATTCTACATTAAAGTAACTTTCTTTTTTTAAAAAAAATTTTTTTGCTTCATCAGCTTTCATTTTTGAAACTAATTTCATTTACCTCTCCTATTTATTTTTTATTTAAATATTTCTCTCTTTATCGTATCAAAATTAAATTTTTGTGTTTTATTTTGTCATTAAAGTGTTTTATTCTGTCATTAAATCAAATAAAAAAGAGTTTTTTCAAACTCTTTTATTAAAATTCTTTTTCATTTTCGTAATTAGTTATTATTACTTCTTCCACTTTTCCTCCTTTTTTACCATTTGCATTTATATTTCTTTTTGCCGTATTGACTATTGCATCTACATTTTGTTCAACGCAAGAACCTTTTATAATTTTAAAACTACTCATATTTTGCTCCTACAAATATATTTATATTTCACTTCTTAATGAAAAATCATTTATATCAAAGTCACTATTTTCATTCATGTAATAATCATATAATTCTTTAGCATATTTATATCTTTTATCATATTCTCTCTCATTAAAGCAATTTAACAACTTATTAACAAATTCTTCATTTGGTAATTTGTTAATATTATATCTTTTTCTATATTCTTCATTTATTAACATTTTTTCTATTTTATGTATTGGTAATAATGGAATTTGTTTATTTAAGAAATATGATTCAATTATATTATTTAAATATATATTATATGTAAAATCTATATCTTCTTTTCTTTCATATTTAGAAGTTAATTCATAGAATGAATGCCATATAGTATAGTTATTCATTTTCTTTTTAAATTCTGGTAATGGACCTATTTCTCTATTTATATTTTCTTTAGCAATATTTATTAGTTTTTCAATAGTACCATCTTTATCATATAATATTTTACTTCCAACAAATATACGTGTTGTAGCAATACCATTATTTATAAATCCTTCTTCGAATTCTTTTAATACTTGTCTTACAGGATTAATAAAATATTCTATTAAATAACCATCTATTAATTTATTTCCTCTTTCTCTCCAAGTAGTTGAATCTTTTGTAACTATAAATATATCAATATCACTATTAGGTGTATTATTACCAGTAGCATAACTCCCTGTTAGTATTGCTCCTAAGAAATAATCTTCATCTTTATATTGATTTAAAAATTTATTTAATGCATTTTCCCAATGATTCATATTATCAACTCCTGTGTTTATTATAGCATATAAATATTATAATTTTTTTGTTTCTAGATAATCAATTAATTCAAATTTTTCTTGGTTAATCATATTATAATAATTTATAATATCCTCACTTGTGTATAATAAGGATGGAATTCTATAAACAAATAAATTTCCCAAATACTCCTCATTATTTTTATATTTAATAACATAATTACTATTTTTATATCTAAGTATATTGTTGTTATTCCTTGTTTCTTTACTAATCTTCTTTTTATAAATAGTTATACCAGTTTCTCTAAATTTATTTATTAACAAATCTATATCGATTTTAAATAAAATACTAACATGGTTTAAAATAATTTTTTTATAATCAAATAGTTTCCATCTTATCATATATGGCCTTGCGATAACTGAATCATTTAAAAATTCTTCATATGAGAAACAATCTTCCCCATTAGTTCTATAATCTTCTAATATCTTATTTAATTCATTTTGTTTCTTCTCATCTTTTCTTTCACACATATTATTAATAATAATATATTTTATACATTCGTCAACTTTTCTTTCAATGTATAATTGCTTTTTTATTTTTTTTAAATCTTCTTTTACTAATTTGTCAAAACCTTTCCTTTTCAATATACAACTTGGATATCTACCGGTAATAACTGATGGCGAATTAAATTTTTCATCAATCTCTTTATGTTTTCTTTTTTGTTTCATTAATCTATCATATTCTTCAACTTCTTTATTATTTTCTAATTTGATTTTTTTGTTATTATATACTGCATTTACTATTTCTTTGCCTCTATCACTTTTTGGTCTTTTAATATCTTTGTAGTTTATTTCATTTTTTGTTCTATATATATAGTCTCCCGAATCTAACTCCATTGTACACAAATCACACACGAAATAAAATCCCTTGTTTTTTTTATAGCATTCTTTTATTATTTCTAAATATTTATTAATTTGATCATAATCATATACATTATTTTTTCTATATTTTACTGTTAAATAACTAAATGGACCACATTCATTATTAAATATAAATTTTATAATCATATCATCAATTAATGAGAAGAATAATTCTCTAACAAATTCATAATCATCTATGACATTTATAATTGCATTTTTGAGATCTTTATAAATTATTTTTTTTAAGTTTTTACTTTTTTTCAATTCATTCATTTTCTTTAATCTAATATCTACAAGATTTATTTCTTCATTAATTTCACATTGCATAATAATTAAACTTTTAGGACGTATTAATCTATAATGTAATTTTTTATAAAAATTAAAATATTTATT